>NZ_JBGQQW010000012.1:0-72646 GCF_045528485.1 Desemzia sp. FAM 23990 | reverse complement strand
ACATATGTGTGGTGACGATGGCAAGAAGGTCACACCTGTTCCCATGCCGAACACAGTAGTTAAGCTTCTTAGCGCCGAAGGTAGTGAGGGGTTTCCCCTTGTGAGACTAGGACGTTGCCGCGCATATTTAAATTATTCCGCAATAGCTCAGTTGGTAGTAGCGCGTGACTGTTAATCACGATGTCGTAGGTTCGAGTCCTACTTGCGGAGTTCTTTTTTTTTATCCAAAATTAAAGCGCATTAATCTAAATGCCGCTTTAGCTCAGTCGGTAGAGCGCTTCCATGGTAAGGAAGAGGTCGCCGGTTCGAATCCGGCAAGTGGCTTATATATAACAGCTGAAGCTGCAGTTTGATGTAGTTGGAATTCATTTTCTAATTACTAATCAAACTGCAGCTTTTTTAGGTTCATAAATAGTTATTTGATGTGATAATGACCTTGATGTGAAAGATGAAGTTACTGAAGACGGTAGAATTCATGATGATTACCACATTGAGCATTTATGAAAGCACTTACTTTAAATGGGAAAGTGTTACGACTTTATTAAGGTGTTTTAGGAGATGATTGGTCTGCATTTAGTTTTAGAAATATACTTTTTAAAACTGTCTAGAAAGTGATCTCGTATATTTTGAGTGCGTTTTACTTTAGAGAATTCTATATTTGTTATATGATAATCATGTAAACACTTATAGGAATACAGGAAAAACAAGAAGTGAGAGGAGCACGAATAGTATGAAATTAACAAAATTGATGGACATGGGAACCGATTATGCTCAAGATGCATACGATACAGCGAAAGACTATTTACCTTCCACACACCATATGCACCATATGGCTAAACCAAGTATGAAGACCAAAGCCAAACTTGCTAAAGGGGTTACTAAGGCGATGCCTGCCAAGGTAAAACATATGGAAGTGGCTAAAATGATTGCTCTGCCTTTAGCAGGTGCACTAGTTGCCTTGTTATTTGCGCCTAAGTCTGGGAAAGAATTACGTTCGGATATTAAGGATAAATTTACCGACGTTAAAGATACTGGAATGGAAAAAGGGCAAGAATGGAAAGAAGTAGGAGTAGAAAAAGCACAGGAATGGAAAGAGGTCGGCGAAGAGAAAGCTCAGGACTTAAAAGAAAAATATTCTGACGAAATGGAAGCTCCGCATGGAAACGTTCATGGGACATCAGCAGAACCTAATGAAGATCAAACGATTCCTGCAGATAAGTTGGATGAAACTCTCAACGATTTAGATTATGATTCTGAAAAAGATCTATTAGATGAGAACCAATAAAAATAAACAAAAAGATGGAGTCAAGAAAAATTCTTGACTCCATCTTTTTGTTTATTTTACTTTAATCACGATTTTTCCTCTTGTATGACCTGTTTCACTTTGTTCATGTGCTTTACGTACCCCTTCTTCTGTAAAAGGGTAAGTTTGACTGACTATGGCTTTGATTTTTCCACTGGTAAGTAAATCAGCTAAGGTTTGCAGGCGTTCGCTTGTGGGGGTCATACTGAAAATAATTCCTATCATCCCTAATTTTTTTAATGTAGTTTCATCCGGTTCTTGTACTAAGGAAACTAAGCGCCCGCCTTTTTTTAGAACAGTGAAACTTTTTTCTTGAGTTTTGCCTCCTAAAGGGTCTAGTACGAGATCGACATCACTGACTGCTTTTTCAAAATCCTCTTTGTTGTAATCAATGAAATAGTCCACGCCTAGAGAAGTAAGGAATGCTTTGTTTTTCTCACTGGCTGTCGAAATAACGTAAGCTTTGTAATGTTTAGCAATTTGTATAGCCAATGAGCCTACTCCGCCAGCCCCTGCGTGAATCAAGACTTTTTCATTATCCCTTAATTGTCCTTTATCTATTAAAGCTTCCCAAGCGGTTTGTCCAGCTAATGGAATTGCAGCTGCTTCCACAAAAGAGAGTTTATCAGGGATTTTAATCGTTACTTCGGCGCGAGATCGGGCATATTCAGCGTAAGTTTTGGATGCATTAGCAAATACACGATCACCTGGCTTTACATTCGTGACATTTGTACCAATTTCACTTACGATACCAGCGACATCACCACCAAGCACCATAGGAAGTTTGCCGCCCATTTTACCGGAACGTCTTTTGCAATCAACGGGGTTAATGGAGAAAGCATGAACTTCAATTAATACCTGATCATCTTTGATAGAAGGCTTCTCCATTTCCATCTCTCTTAATTGATCAGCTGACCCAAATTCTTTAATCGCGATAGTTTTCATAAAAAGGTACTCCTCTCTCTGATTGGTTCTCTAGTTATGATTACTTTAACACTGCTATCTTAAGACCACAAATAATGAGGCTTTTATACTTTAAAAGAGAACGATAAGCGGTGTATTAAAGACAGTAAAGTGATTGATTAAATTTATTATCTATAGTAAACTTATAAGTAATTAAATGTTTTGCAGGGGGACATAATCGTGTTGAGAAGGTTAAAACCTGACCCTTTGAACCTGTTAGTTAACACTAACGTAGGGAGCACAATCGTACATATGTATTCTAACGACTATATTCGTACTGAGCTCTCCAATTTTATTTGGGGAGCTTTTTCTTTTGTAAAACGCTTAATTGCGGGGGGACACAGTCGTGTTGAGAAGGTAAAACCTGACCCTTTGAACCTGTTAGTTCATACTGACGTAGGGAGCAAATAGTGAGTTTCTTATACACTTTTTTGGCTTCTGCATATTTGTAGAGCCTTTTTTTGTGCTCACGTTCTATAAAGGAGGATTGAGATCAGCCTATTTGAATAAGCTAGAGAAACCAAGGAAAGGGTGTAATAAATGTTATCAAGAGTCAAACAAACAGCTCCTTTAGTCCATTGTATCACTAATTATGTGGTGGCAAATTTTATGGCTAATGGATTACTTGCTATCGGAGCTTCTCCTATTATGGCGGATGAAGTGAATGAGGTTGCTGATGTCGTGACAGCTGCTCAAGGAGTATTGATCAATATCGGTACCGTAAATGACCGCACTATCCAAACGATGTTGGTAGCTGGAAAAAAAGCAAATGAGTTAGGAGTTCCTGTTGTACTGGATCCTGTAGGAATCGGTATTTCAAGCTATCGAAAACAAGTGGTGCAACAACTTTTAAAAAGAATGCAGGTTGATTTGATCCGCTGCAATGCAGGAGAACTAGCCGCAATTGCAGGTAAAGAATGGCATCAAAAAGGAGTGGACAGCGGCATAGGGGCGATGCCTGTTTCCAAAGTAGCGCGAGAAATTGCCTTGAAGTATCGCTGTCAAGTCATCGTCACAGGAGAAACCGATTATTTAACGGATGGTCAAGAAGAGCGATACGTGTCTGGAGGCAACGAAATTGCTACACGTATTACAGGTATGGGGTGTTTATTAAGCGCTGTTTGTACAGCTTCGCTTGCGAGTGGAAAAGAAGCCTCATTCAATCAATTAGCTACCACTCTACAAGCGTATAAACAAGCTGCTGAACAGAGTGGAAATGAAGTGGGGACATTCGCTGTACAATTTATGAATGCTCTGCAAAAGATAGCGGAGGCAGGACAATGATTGCATTAACGATTGCAGGATCAGATTCAGGCGGGGGAGCTGGGATTCAAGCAGATCTAAAAACATTTCAAGAGTTAGGGGTATTTGGGACCACAGCCATTACAGCATTAACAGATCAAAATACACTGGGTGTACATGATATTTATGAAGTACCGCCATATTTTGTGCAACAACAGATCCAAACTGTACTAGATGATTTTTCAGTAAAAGCTATCAAAACGGGGATGTTGTTTTCAGTTGAAATAATTGATGGGGTAGCTGAAATCCTAAAAAAACAAAATATACCGCTTATCGTTGATCCGGTGATGATTGCAAAAGGCGGAGCAAAGCTATTGCAAGAATCAGCAGCAAAAACTTTAATAGAAAAGCTGTTTCCCTATACCACCATTTGCACCCCAAACATCCCAGAAGCAGAAGTGCTGACAGGTATTCGTATTAAAAATACGAAAGATATAGAAAAAGCAGCACAACAACTGTTGCGAATGGGTATTCAATGTGTTGTCATCAAAGGTGGACATTTAGAAGAAGAACAGGCAATTGATAGAGTATACACTTGCGAGCAGTCTTTTCAATTGACCACCAATCGTGTGAAAACAAAAGATACACATGGGACAGGCTGTACATTTTCTGCTGCTTTAACAGCCAATATAGCGAAAGGACTATCCATGCAAGAAGCGATCGTTGAAGCGAAAAAATTTATTCAACTAGCTGTTTCTACACCGCTTTATATTGGTCACGGTCATGGGCCGACGAACCACTTTGCTTACAAATGCAACCAAGGAATATGTGAGGTAGAAGTAAATGGATAGAAGTATTTTAACTATTTATTTTGTCATGGGTACAGTGAATTGCAAAAAAGACCCATTGAAAACACTCGAAGAAGCTTTGCAGGCAGGGATAACCTGTTTTCAGTTACGCGAGAAAGGAAAAGGAGCGTTGACTGGTTCAGCCTATGTAGATTTTGCCAAAGCATGTCAAAGATTGTGTGCAATGTACCAAGTACCTTTTATTGTCAATGACGATGTTGAGCTTGCTATACAATTAAATGCTGATGGTATACACGTGGGACAAGATGATTTAGCCTTGACAGCCTTTCGGAAGAGAGTAAAAGGAAACCTTGTAGGTGTTTCAGTCCATAATGTTGAAGAAATGGAACAGGCTATAGTTAATGGAGCAGATTACGTTGGAATTGGCCCAATCTATCCAACACAGTCTAAAAAAGATGCTGCCTCCCCAGTAGGATTGAACTGCATACGTACGATACGAAAACAGTTTGGTACTTTTCCAATAGTAGGTATTGGTGGTATCACGGAAGAAAATGCAGCTGGAATTCGTGCTTCGGGAGCAGATGGGGTGTCCGTCATATCTGCTATCTGTGGCAGTGAAGACCTAAAACAGACAGTAGAAAAGTTGCAAAAAAGCAGCTGATGCAAAAATATTTTTCTTGTGCAGTAGGATTAAAAGGATGAACAAACTGGAAGCAGTAAATAAGAAATGCTAAAATGACATTGATTGAAGAAAGGGGGAAGAACAATGGAGTTTGAAAAAGGGGATAATCGCTTTTATAAAAATGACGAAAGTGGAAAAATGATTGCAGAAATTACCTATATACCTTCCGGTGAAGATAAAGTACTGGTTGATCATACATTTGTTGACCCAAGTTTAAGAGGGCAAGGCGTTGCTGAACAATTAGTAGATCGTACAGTCCAAGAAATGGAAACAGAAGGTAAAAAAATGGTTGCTGTGTGTCCGTATGTAGTAAGTTTATTTGAACGGAAATCTGATAAATATCAAGATATTATAGCGAAATAAAGATGAGCTAGGCTCTAAAATCGATCTTTTTAGTAATAGTCTAAAACGAGATCGATTTTAGAGTTTTTGTGTTAAACATTCAAAAAACAAAGCAGTAATGAATAACTATTAAAAAAAAATTAAAAAAGATGCAAAAAAGGCTTTATTCTCTTTACATTATAGAAAATATTTTATATAATTCATTTTGTGCTTATCACTCAAATGCTTATCAGGCCCGTTGGTCAAGCGGTTAAGACACTGCCCTTTCACGGCGGTAACACGGGTTCGAATCCCGTACGGGTCATCCTAACCAAGTTTAATAATTATACCGTTCGCCGGCTTAGCTCAGTTGGTAGAGCATCGCACTCGTAACGCGGAGGTCACAGGTTCAAATCCTGCAGCCGGCATAACACGAAAAAAGACAGGTCTATCAAAAGTTTTAAACTTTTGATAGACCTGTCTTTTTTTTATTTGATTCTGATTAAATAATCTAAATCCAGTTCAAATGAATAGAAGATACTTGCGTTTTATTGTCTCCGTTTCTAAACGAATAGACAAGTTAATTGATTAGAATGAACAAGTAGAGTAATGTTTGCTATGATGAAACCTTTAATCAGAGGCAGTAAAAAATTCAAGAGGTGATGAAAATGGTTTTCGACTACGATCTTGACTTCGATCATATAAACTTTCGCGAGCAGCCAGAATTGTATAGAGTGGGAAGAGGAGAGCAAGGTGTGCTGCTGGTAGAGCCTTACAAGAGCGAGATACTTCCGCAGTGGCGGTTTAAGACTCCCAAACTCGCTAAAGAATCGTCTGAAAAAATTTACCAGATGTACTTAGATTATAAAAAAGCTGAGGATTTTGTTGGAATGGACATGGCCAGAAAATTTCTTCAGATGGGATATACACGATCAAGGCGTTACGCAAATTATAAAGGTGGAAGGAAATACAATGAAGATGGCGAAATAAAAGAAAGAACGATTGACGAAGAAAAAGCAGAGTCAGCTGCAATATTTGAGGAGAAATGGAAAACCGTCAGAGAAGATGCGGATTATCTCCAGATGAAGAAAAAACATCAGAAAAAATATGGCTGAAAACGCAGGAATCATTCAGAAAAATAGAGAAAGAGTAGAATTTTTTAGCTTATATAAGTAAAAGGTTCAGCAAATAATTGTTTTCAGGGCCTTTTCTGTAGAATAAAAATACATTTTATGTATTAAATGTTCGATGCACACCTCTACCTAAAAAAAATTCTGTCCGTTCATTCTCTCCTAAATTTCGTTATACATTATATTTTCTTCTAAAAAACAAGCAACTGTTTGATGCAAAAGAAAGATTGGTTCCTTACTAATGAAAGCGATAACTATTAGAACACGGATATAAAAATGTGAGTTAGATTAGTTTTATTGGTTGACTTTCTCATTTAATACGGTTAAAGTAGGTTTACTTTAATAAAAGACAAGGAGTGTTACGAATGATGCAGCAAAAAAATGAATCTGTGTGCCCAACATGTAACACTCATACTGTCTTATTAATTTTATTGATTTAGCCCAGGATTCTAACTATTCAATTAGTTGAGTCCTCATTTGCGTTTTACGAGGGCTTAACGAGATTTAAGCCCTTCATTGCGAAGGGCTTTTTATTTTTTAAGAGAGGAGGAACTATACGGGTTATGTAACGCAGCTAAGAATAAAGGTGACTAACTAACTTTCGGAGGTGTCGGATGAAAAAGTATTTACTAAAACGTTTTATGATTGGATTTATTGTATTGTTCTTTATCACTTTTCTGTCTTACATGATTATCAATCTTTCACCAGGTGATCCCGCAACCTTATATGTGGGACAAGATGCAACAGAAGCACAAATCAATCAGGTTCGTGAAAGTTTAGGGTTGAATAAGCCGTTGTTGATTCGGTATGCCAATTGGGTGAAGAATCTACTTCGTGGAGATTTAGGAATATCTTTTGCGACTCGGCAGCCGGTAGCCAATATCCTTTTAGAAAGAATCGGACCAACGGTGTTGCTAATGGGAGTTTCGCTCTTAACGGCTTATCTGGTGGCGATACCTTTAGGAATCTATAGTGCCGTAAAGCAGAAGTCATGGGTCGATTACTTCATTACGGGCACCTCATTTTTAGGGATTTCTATTCCCAACTTTTTCTTAGGGTTATTTCTCATTTATGTGTTCGCCGTCCAATTAAAATGGTTGCCTACTGGAGGCATGCAAATGTTGGGATCAGATGGAGGATTTGTAGAACGAGCTCGGCACATGGTGCTGCCAGTTATCGTTATCGCCACTACGATATCGGCCAATATGATTCGTTATGTTCGCTCAAGCATGATCGATATTTTTGATGAGAATTATTTACGGACCGCTAAAGCCAAAGGATTAAAACCGCGTCAGATTATTTTTAAACACGGTATCCGAAATGCATTTGTTCCCATCATTACGATCATTGGAACCGATATCCCGATGTTGATTGGAGGGGCCATTGTCACGGAGCAAATCTTCCAGTGGCCTGGACTTGGAGCATTAACGATTTCTTCCATCCAATCACGAGACTACACTGTTTTGATGGCTATTACATTACTTTCCGCTGTTACAGTGCTGGCAGCTAATATGTTGATGGACATCTTGTATGCTTTAGCAGATCCAAGAATTCGATTCAGTAAAGATTAGTGAGGAGGAAAAGCATGGCTTCAGCAAATACAGATTTTAAACTGGTTTATCCAAATGGCGACGTATCAGGTGTTGAAAAGCAGCCTTTTGGTACACAAAAGCATGAAAGCAACAGCAAGGTCGTATTCAATCGATTTATCAAACATAAACCAGCCCTTATTGGTTCGATGGTTTTTCTGATATTGATTTTGACAGCTGTTTTTGCACCGGTAATCGCACAATATGACCCGACGTTGATTACACCAGATTTCGAAGCAAAACCCAGTATGGATTATTGGCTAGGAACGGATGAAGTTGGAAGAGATGTATTCAGCCGTCTCATTTACGGTTCTCGAATGTCCTTATTTGTCGGAATCAGCTCAGTAGCGTTGTATACCATTATTGGAACGACTTTAGGACTGATTGCCGGTTATTTTGGCGGTTGGATCGATGAGGTAGTCATGCGGACAACAGAAATTTTTCAATCTTTTCCAACATTCATGGTGATCTTAGTACTCGTCAGTATCATTGGCCCTGGAGTAGGTACGATTACGGTAGTGTTGGGTTGTCTGAACTGGACAAGTCTTTGCCGCTTAGTGCGTGGGAATGTGTTAGCGATCAAAAATAGTGAATACATCCAAGCCGCAATTTCGGTAGGGCATTCGACACCTTATATCCTATTTCGAGAGATTTTACCAAATGTGCTCTCCGGTATTTTTGTGAATGCTACATTTGGAATTGCCAGTGCGATACTGACCGAATCTTCACTCAGCTTCTTAGGGATGGGGATCCAGCCACCCATTGCAAGTTGGGGAAATATCTTATCTCAAGCTCAGTCCTTAACGGTTTTATCGAGTCAGCCTTGGTTATGGATGCCAGCTGGATTTTTGATTTTACTCGCAGTCCTCTCAATCAACTTTATTGGTGACGGCTTGCGTGATGCCTTTGACGGGACAATTACTTAAAAATGGGGGAAACAAGTATGAATCGAAAAATAGTTAGTTTTATAGCAGCTGCAGTCATATTGATACTGGCTGCCTGTGGCAACACTACTGCAGAAGAAACAAGCTCTGCTAATTCAGAAACAGACAAAGAGGCGTTGTATATCGGGGTAACAAATGGGATGGGAAATCTTAGCCCGATCAATGCGAGCAGTGTATCCACCAGATGGGTGCAGCGATTCTACTTTGATACCTTATTGGAAATGACAAATCCGTTAGAATTTGAACCTAAATTAGCAGAATCATTCGAAACTACAGACAATCAAACCTATACGATCAAACTGAATCCAGAGGCTGCATGGACAGACGGTACACCGATTACAGCAGATGATGTGGTCTTTACCTTTAATTTGTTTGCCAATCCAGAAGTCCAAACGACAGGATTGTACTTGTCTTCATTAGAAGGAGTGGATAGTTCGGGTAAATTAGAAAATGGCCATGAGATCCCAAATCTGGTTGTTGTAGATGACCAGACGGTGACCTTTAAAACAAAATCTCCTATGGATCCAAATTATGTCAAAGAAATGATCGGAACGAACATTTTCGTGCAGCCAAAACATGTCTTGGAAAGTATTCCCGTCAATGAATTGGAAGGCTCTGAAGCTTTTGCTTCCCCAACAGTCACTAGTGGTCCGTATCAATTTAAGGAATATGTCCAAGATTCTTATCTTGAACTAGCTGCTAATGACACGTATTACCGTGGTACTCCAAATATCCCGTCTATCTTCATTCGCGTGATGACCGGAACGAACTTGACCACTGAGCTGCAAACAGGTGGTGTAACGATGAATTCAAGTGGTGGAATTGGAGAGGTCTCTATTTCAGACATTGAGACAGTAGAAAATGTTGAAGGACTGGCAGTTACTACACAACCAGCTTGGACCAATCAATTTATCTATTTCAATACCGACAAATTTGACCAGAATATTCGTTTGGCGATGTCATATGCCGTGAATCGAGATACGATTGTCGATAATTTGCTGCAAGGTAATGGAGAAGTCACAAATGGACCTTACACTTCCGCAAGTCCATATATGAATGAAGATTTAGCCCCAATTGCCTATGATCCAGACAAAGCAGAAGAGTACATTGCTCAATCCGATTATGACATGAACGAACCAATTGAGATCATGGTTCCAACTGGAAATAAAGTCCGCGAGCAGTCAGCTAATTTGATCGAACAAGATTTGGAAGCTGTTGGATTTATTGTGGAACAAATTACCTATGATTTCCCGACTACTCTTGAAAAAGCAAGAGCTGGAGAGTATGACCTTTATTTAGGTGGAATTGCTGTCCCCATTGATCCAGACATGACCACTTATTTTGGTTCAGCAGGCAGCTCTAACCATCCATCTATCCAGAATGAAGAAATCGACAACCTATTGGAACAAGGAAATTCTGAAACCGACAGCACGAAACGAAAAGAAATTTACAATGAGTTGCAAGTCGTCTTACAAGAACAAGCACCGATTCTGCCGCTTTATTCCCAAAGCGACATTGTGATCCAGAATGAGTCGTTAACCGGCGGCATCAAAGAATATTGGGGCGGTTCACTGTACGACATTCAAGACTGGACACTAAACTAATCAGACAAAAGGAGCAGATAAGAATGAAACAATCACAAGTAATAGGAACGATCGAAAAAGCTAAAGAAATGGCTTCACAACGGGAAACAGAATTTTACGATTACTTGCGCATCGAATCGGTTTCCACGCAACACCGACAAATTCCTGAAACTGTTGCGTATGTAAAAGGATTGATTGAACGAACTGGTGGGGAAGTCCAGGTATTTGATGATTTAGGTGGACACCCAGTGATTTACGGATTTTTCCCCGCATCTCCCAATGGGAATAGTGAGCGTACGCTATTGTTCTACAACCATTACGATGTGCAGCCACCAGAACCTTTAGAAGAATGGTACACAGAACCTTTCGAGCCTACTGTAAAAGATGGCCTACTCTATGCACGAGGAGTTTCAGACAATAAAGCCAATTTTATGGCACGACTAAATGCTTTATCGATCTTGCACGAAACAGGTGACTTATCTTGTAATGTGAAATTTTTATTAGAAGGGGAAGAAGAGATTGGAAGCCCTCATTTGGGACCTTATATAGAAAAATACGCAGAGCTCTTTCAAGCAGATGCGTGCATTTGGGAAGCAGGTTCAAAAGATAAATACGAAAATTATGTTGTGAGTGCAGGAATGAAAGGTATCGCATACTTTGATTTAGAAGTGACTACCGCCGCCATTGATATCCATTCTTCTATGGCGGCAATTATTGACAATCCTGCTTGGCGTTTGGTCCATGCGTTGGAATCCATGAAAAATGAGCACAATGAAATTGTAGTAGAAGGATTTTATGATGGCATACCGGCATTATCCAAACAAGATAAAGAAGCTGCAGCAGCACAACCCTTTGATCCAGCTGAAGTGAAAGAACAGTATGGAGTGACAGGGAAATTCATCACTGAAGGAACTGACATCAGTCCAACGGAAGCATTGGCTTTTTATCCTACGATGACTATTTGTGGATTCAACAGCGGGTATACGGGTCATGGCATCAAAACCGTTCTCCCTAAAACGGCCAAAGCCAAATTGGATTGTCGTTTAGTACCTGGTCAAGAACCAGAACACATTTATAATTGCATATGTCATCATTTAGAAACTCACGGTTATCAAGATATTTCTGTAACGATGATTGCAGCTGAAGGAGCACAACGCACATCAATTGATGACCCTTTTATTGCAACGGTCGTTTCAACAGCAGAGAAAATCTATGGAGCGGACAATCCGGTCTTAGTCTCGCCTAGCATGGCAGGTACAGGTCCCAGTGAGTTGTTCGAAAAATATTTGCATCTGCCGGTGGCGGGAGTTGGAGCAGGTTGGGCAAATTCAGGGGCGCATGCGCCAAATGAAAACATCCGTTTGAATGATTTTTATCAGAATATTGCGCATATGGTGGAATTGATGAAAGAATTCGGTGCCGCGTAAAAATTTGAGAAAAGAGGTGGAGCGATGCGAAAGAAATTATTGGAAGTAAGAAATTTGGAAATCTCTTTCCAGACAGCTGCTGGAGAGATGCACGCTGTCAGAGGAGTGAATTTCGATTTATACGATGGAGAAACATTAGCAATCGTTGGAGAATCCGGATCGGGGAAATCCGTTTCTACTCAGGCTATTCTAGGGTTGTTGGGAAAAAAAACAACGATGATCAAAAGCGGTGAGATTCTGTATCAAGGGCAAGACTTGCTGAAGTTAAGTGAGGCAGAGATGCAGCAGGTTCGGGGAAAAGAAATTGCAACCATTTTTCAAGATCCAATGACTTCACTGAATCCTACGATGTCAGTTGGGAAACAGATTGCAGAGTCCATTGTCCAACACCAGGACAGTAGTCCCAGAGATGCTTTTGAGCAAGCAAAAGAGCTGTTGAAGATGGTAGGAATAAAAGATGCTAACAAGCGTGTGTACCATTACCCTCATCAATTCTCAGGTGGAATGAGGCAACGGGTGATGATTGCCATTGCGTTGGCTTGCAAACCAAAGATTTTGATAGCGGATGAGCCGACGACTGCATTGGATGTTACTATTCAGTCTCAAATTCTAGAATTGATGAATGAATTAAAAGATAAAATCAACACCTCCATTATCTTTATTACACACGATTTAGGTGTGGTAGCGAATATGGCAGACCGGGTAGCCGTCATGTATGCCGGAAAAATAGTAGAGTGGGGACAAGTAGACGAAATTTTCTACAATCCTCAACATCCTTATACATGGGGACTATTGGCTTCAATGCCCACTTTAGGCAGCGTCAATAATGAACTGTATTCAATTCCCGGCACTCCACCCAATATGCTTCATCCACCGATGGGAGATGCGTTTGCTCCAAGGAACGCTTATGCTTTGGAAATCGATTTTCGTCAGGAGCCGGATGTTTTTGCCGTATCAAAGACTCATTATGCAGCAACGTGGCTGTTGCATCCTGAAGCTCCAGAGGTATCTCCACCAGCTGAAATCAGTTGGCGCCGCTCTGTCTTCAACAACAACTATGTAAGGAGGGCACACGGATGAAATCAAAAAAAATACTTGATATTCAGCATTTGAACCTGTTTTTTAACGAAGGGAAATCCTCTGAGGTTCGAGCAGTCAATGATTTGTCATTCTATATTTATGAAGGAGAAACTTTTGGTTTGGTAGGTGAATCAGGATCCGGCAAATCAACAACTGGAAAGCTGATCTCTAAGCTGCAAGAAGCTACATCCGGAGAGATTCAATTTGATGGACAAGCTGTTGGACCATTGAAAAAGAAAGAAGAGTTACAACGTTTCCGAAAAAATGTGCAGATGATTTTCCAAGATCCGTATGCTTCTTTAAACCCTCGGAAAACCGTTATGGAAATTGTCGGTAGTGGATTGAAAGTGCACGGGTTAGTTAAAAGTGAAGAAGAAAAAAGAGCAAAAGTCTATGAACTGTTGGAATTGGTTGGATTGAGTTCGGAGTACGCTACACGCTACCCGAGGGAGTTTTCAGGAGGGCAATGTCAACGGATCGGTATTGCGCGTGCATTAGCTGTTGATCCTTCTTTCATTATTGCAGATGAAGCTATTTCTGCTTTAGATGTATCGATCCAAGCACAGATCGTTAATTTATTGAAAACACTGAAACACGAAAAAAAGTTAACGTACTTATTTATTGCACATGATTTGTCTATGGTGAAGTATATTAGTGACCGGATCGGAGTGATGAATGGAGGGCGTTTGTTAGAGGTAGCTCCTGCAGATGAGTTGTATCGTTTTCCGTTGCATCCTTATACTGAATCTCTTTTGTCAGCTGTTCCAATACCAGACCCAATCCAAGAGCGCAGTCGTATCAGAACAGCCTACCAGGAGTCATTTCATCAATATGAGGATGATACAGATGCGGCTTTACATGAAATTGCGTCCGAACATTTTGTTTATTGCAAAAGAAACGAAGTCCCTTTCTTAAAAGAAAAATATAAAAAAGCTGCACAGAAAGAATTAGTCATTTAATCCATTAAGAATAGAAAGAAGGAATATTATGGAATCCTCAATCAATACAACAAAAACAAGCTACGATATTTGGGCGCAAGAACTAGAAGGAAATTATCCTGAAACAGTAGTTATGAGACGTCATTTACACCAATACCCGGAACCGTCTTTTGAAGAAAAAGAAACAGCTGCTTATATTGTTGAACAATTAAAATCTTTTGGAATTACGGATATTAAAGAAGGTGTGGGTAACGGGTATGGGATCGTAGCTAAAATTGAAGGAGAAAATCCAGGACCGACGATTGCTTTTCGAGCTGATTTCGATGCGTTGCGCATTCAAGAAGAAAATACGGTCGATTACAAATCAAAAAATCCAGGAGTCATGCATGCTTGCGGGCATGATTCGCATACGGCAACGTTATTGAGTGTAGCAAAAGTATTAGCCAATCACACGGAAGAATTAAATGGAAATGTCGTGTTGATCCATCAAAATGCGGAAGAAGTTCTACCAGGCGGGGCGAAGAGCATGGTAGAGGCTGGTGCTTTGGAAGGAGTAGATTATGTCTTTGGGCAACATGTACAATCTTTGCTTGCTGCTGGAAAAGTGGGCTACATGAATGGCTACGCTATGGCAGCTGCCGACTTCTTTAATATTCACGTTCAGGGAAAAGGAGGTCATGGGGCTCACCCTCAAGATACCGTAGACTCTGTCATCATTGCTGTGAAAATTATTGAAGCTCTACAAACACTTGTGAGTCGAGCCATCAATCCGCTTCATCCAGCAGTTGTAACAGTGTCTACTGTACTTGCGGGAGGAGAAGCCAATAACATTATTGCTGATTCTGCCATGATTAGAGGAACTGTTCGTACTTATCATGATGAAGCAAGAGATACCATTCAACAGGAAATGGAGCTGATGGCCAAAAATATTGCGGAAATGTACCATGGAACTAGTGAACTGACGTATACAAGAGGGTATGATGCTGTTTACAATCATCCTAAAGAGACAGCAAGATTCGTGAACACTATGAAAGCAAAATTTGGTGATAGTGAAGTGGTCGAGCGTGAGCCTTCCATGGGAGGAGAGGACTTCGGCTACTTTTCAAAAGTCAGACCAGGAACCTTTTTTAATGTTGGAGGCGGTAATCCTGACATAGAAGCCACTTATCCACATCACCACAAGCGATTCAATATTGATGAAGTCGCGATGCTTCGAGCGGGGAAAGCATTTTTAGCCATTGCTGAGGATTATTTGGTGAACAATCCTGCTGATTGAGAGAATAACGACTTGGAAAGATCCGCAGAAGCTGTTACTAAGCTTAGTGGATCTTTTTTGGAGAATGACAACACTTTACTATACGGTTTGATTGTCTAGCTATTTTAATTGAATAGGTTGTATATCGAGAGAATAGTAGATTATTTATCCAAATAATGTATAAATAATCTGGAATATAATTTTTTTATTGACACAGGTGATAATTTTATTGTATTATATTCTTGTTGCTGAAATTCAGCACTTAATTCATGGAGGGGTAGCGAAGTGGCTAAACGCGGCGGACTGTAAATCCGCTCCTTCGGGTTCGGCAGTTCGAATCTGCCCCCCTCCATCATTTATGGGCTGTAGCCAAGCGGTAAGGCAAGGGACTTTGACTCCCTCATGCGTTGGTTCGAATCCAGCTAGCCCAGTTGTAAATAAAACTATGTGTGGTTTTGATGGCAAGAAGGACACACCTGTTCCCATGCCGAACACAGCAGTTAAGCTTCTTAGCGCCAAAGGTAGTGAAGGGTTTCCCTTTGTGAGATTAGGACGAAGCCATGCTAGTTTAATTTATGAGTCATTAGCTCAGTTGGTAGAGCATCTGACTTTTAATCAGAGGGTCGCAGGTTCGAATCCTGCATGACTCATTATAATAAGATGAAACTATCGATCAGAGAATCTGCTGATCGATAGTTTTTTTGCGTATTGGTAAAATAATTTTTTTCGAAGTGAGCAGCTAATTTGAAAGTGCGGGAATAAGAACCGTTTGGCTATTAGCGCAACGTTTTCTGAATCTTTTATTTCAAAAGACAAAGTAAAATATTTTTGTGTGCCTTTATGGATAAAGTTTTGGATAATAAGGGATGCAAATTTCTTTTTCGTGACAGTTTAATAGAAGAATGATTTATTTGGGTACGAAAAGGCTGTCGGATCATTTTATTATTGTTGTATCCGCTATAAGTCCTCCTTTGCTGGAGTAAAGATGAATGAGAAAAAGATCTCAGGCTGTGCAATGAAATAGCGTCATTCAAACTAATCTGTGATATAATATGGACTGAGTGACAATTTTACCATTTTGGAGGTGTCCACATGTCAATAGATTGGTCACTACTTTTTACATGGCGCTCGTTTATCAATTTGATAGATATTCTGATTGTAGCATTTTTCATTTATCAGCTCATTATTGTAGTAAGAGGAACAAGAGCTGTTCAATTATTAAAAGGAATTTCCATTATTGTACTTATAAAAGTGGGAAGTTATTTCTTCCAACTGCAAACGGTAGAATGGATTGTGGATTTAGTGATTCAGTGGGCTGTATTGGCTTTGATCATTATTTTCCAGCCTGAAATGCGCAGAGGTTTAGAGCATCTAGGAAGAGGTTCTTTATTCAATCGTAGGAAAAAGAAAAAAGACCCTAGCGAAGAACTTGTATCAAGTATACTAAAGTCTGTTCAGTACATGAGTAAACGTCGTATCGGTGCGTTGATGGCGATTGAAATGGAAACAGGGTTAGAAGAATATATCAACACGGGTATTCCTTTAAGCGCTGATATTTCCGGAGAGCTACTAATCAATATCTTTATTCCAAATACCCCGTTGCATGACGGAGCAGTTATTATTCAAGATTTTGAGATTGCTTCAGCAGCCAGCTATTTGCCGCTATCAGAAAGTTCCTTGATCTCTAAAGAATTGGGTACTCGTCATAGAGCGGCCATTGGATTGAGTGAAGTATCTGATGCCTTGACTGTCATCGTTTCAGAAGAAACAGGTGGGGTAAGTATTACACAAAACGGCAACCTGTACCGTGACTTATCAAAAGAAGATTTTGAGGTATTCTTAACAAAAGCCTTAGTAACGAATGATGAAGAACAAACAAGCAACCCTATTCAAACTTTCTTTAATAGTTTTAAAAAGGGGGCTTCTAAAAAATGATTGAAAAAGTAACGAATTCTCCTTGGTTCCTACGGATTGTAGCACTAGCATTTGCGATATTATTGTTTGCGTATGTAAATAATGAAAACAACAGACAGTTTAGTACAAACAATCGATCAGGAGGAGCTACGGTAAATAGTTCTGAAATGATCACCGATTTGCCTGTTATTGTGAATATTGATCAAGAAAAGTATTTTGTAACAGGTGTACCTGAATCAGTGTCTATTTTGTTAGAAGGATCTACTGCGATCTTATTAAACACATTGACTACTGAAAGTTTTGATATTGTAACACCCGATTTAAATGAATTAGGTGAGGGAACTTTCACGATAGAGTTGATACCATCTGGCTTATCTGATGAACTGGAATACACGCTTTATCCTTCAGAGGTGACGATCAATATCGAAGAACGTGCCAGCGATAACTATGATGTATCTGTTTTATTTGATGAGGAATCTTTAGCAAGAGGATATGAAGCTGGGACTCCAATTGTGGATACAGAGACAGTTCTTGTTGAAGGAGCAGCTTCTACATTAGAACAGATCGCAAATGTCCAAGTCAGACTTTCAGAGGAAGAAAACATCAATTCCGACATCAGTGAAACACTGCCGGTTATTGTGACAGATGCTGAGGGAAATCAACTAGATGTTGAAGTGACACCTAGTGAAGTCAATGTAACGATTCCAGTCTCTTCAAATAATAAGGACTTGCCTATGTCACTAATCCAAACCGGTACGCCCGTAGAAGGTTATACGTATGAGCTGGAATTTGCTGAAGGCACGGAAACGATAGCAAACCTTGTGGCGGAAGACAGTGTTTTGGAGGCCTTAACAGATCTGGAAGTACCCGTGGATATTACAGGCATAACTGAGACGTCTACTGTAGAAATCGCAGTACCTATACCGAATAATGCGACATCAGTGTTGCCGGAGACGATAGAAGTAGATGTTACGGTAACTGTTGATGAAGAAGCAGGGAATTCTGATCCGATTGATGAACCAGATCCGCCAACGAATGAGACTTCAGGTTCTACATCCGAAAGTAGTGCTGAATCTGAAAACAGTGCCGAGAGCAGTGCAGAGTCTGAAAGCAGTGAAACTACGGAAAGCTCCGGCAGCTCAGAAAGTTCAGCATCTTCTGATCAAAGTACAGAAGAGAGTACAGAAGAAGACAACAGTGAATAACGAAAAAAGTGTTTGAGTGAATAGTGATTAAAATGATGATTCAATACAAAAATAAGCAATCGATTCAATTACTGAAAAGGAGCTTTTGAAAAATGGGAAAATATTTTGGAACTGATGGAGTAAGAGGGGTTGCAAACTCAGAACTTACACCAGAACTAGCATTTAAACTTGGAAGATACGGTGGCTATGTGCTATCACAACATACAGAGGGAGACGAACAACCTCGTGTTTTGGTGGGTAGAGATACACGCATGTCCGGACAATTATTGGAGTATGCATTGATTTCTGGGTTGATGTCTGTAGGAATCGAAGTTCTTAAGCTAGGCGTTATCAGTACGCCGGGAGTAGCTTATTTAACAAGAGTACAAGGAGCAGCAGCTGGAGTAATGATCTCAGCGTCTCATAATCCGGCTCCAGATAATGGTATCAAATTCTTTGGTTCAGATGGATTCAAATTATCAGATGATCAAGAAGATGAAATTGAAGTATTTTTAGACCAAGATGAAGACGAACTACCACGTCCAAGCGCAGCAGGACTGGGAAGTGTTGAAGATTACAAAGAAGGTTCTCAAAAGTACACACAATTCTTACAACAAACCATTGCAGGTGATTTGAATGGATTGCAAGTTTGTCTAGATGGAGCAAATGGCGCTACAAGCCCATTGATCAATCGTTTGTTTGCTGATTTAGAAACTGAATTTGACGTTATGGGTATTTCTCCCAATGGACTGAATATCAATGACGGAGTAGGGTCCACACACCCTGAAAAATTAGCTGAAATGGTTGTCGAAAAAGGTGCAGATGCTGGCTTAGCATTTGACGGCGATGGCGACCGGATTATTGCTGTAGACGAATTAGGAAATATTGTTGATGGCGATAAAATCATGTATATTTGCGGTAAACACATGAAAGACAAAGGTCATTTGAAAAAAGATACAATTGTTTCAACAGTCATGAGTAATTTAGGATTCCACAAAGCTGTGGAATCTGCTGGAATGAAAGCCTTGAAAACTAAGGTTGGAGACCGCTATGTAGTAGAAGAAATGCGTAAAAACGACTACAATTTAGGTGGGGAACAATCAGGACATATGGTATTCTTAGATTACCATACAACGGGTGATGGCTTACTTTCTGCGGTTCAATTATTGAACGTTATGAAAGAAACCGGAAAAAAATTATCTGAATTGGCTGAAGAAGTTACAGAGTATCCTCAAAAGCTGGTAAATATAAGAGTCAGCGATAAAAATGGCGCTATGGAAGTTCCAGCTATCAAGAAAGCTATTGAAGAAGTAGAAGCTGAAATGGCAGGCAATGGGCGCGTATTGGTTCGTCCGAGCGGAACAGAACCCTTATTGCGTGTAATGGCTGAAGCACCGTCTGAAGAAAAAGTAAACAACTATGTTGATCGTATCGCAGCGGTTGTTAGAGAAGAAATTGGTTTAGACTAAGCTAAACAGAAAGAGCAGAAATCCGCGTAATGGGGTTTCTGCTCTTTCTGTTATAGGAAAGGATGTAGTAGAATGAATCAATCAGAACGTAAAGTAGTATTGAATATTGCTTGCAGTTTGGACGGATATATCGCTACTGAAGAAGAAAGCCTGGATTGGCTTTTTAAGATAGAAGGGCAAGAGGAAGCAAACAAAGGAATAGCAGAGTTTGACCAGACAGTAGACACCGTTATTATGGGCAGAAGAACGTTTGACTGGGTAATGAAAGAAACGAAAGGCGAGAATCCATATAAAGATAAAATGACGTATGTGTATTCTTACACAGCCAACGAGTCGTTTGAAAATGTTCATTATACAAAAGAAGAACCAAAGCGCCTAATTGAAGTCATGAAGAACCAAAAAGGAAAAAACATTTGGTTAATGGGAGGCGGAGTAGTCATCCGTGATTTTTTAGAAGCGGATTTAGTGGATGAATTAATTATTACGATCGCACCTGTACTGTTAGGTGAGGGAATACCTTTATTTAAAAATGGGAATTATCATTCAGAGTGGACGTTAAAAGGAACACGCCAGCTGGGTCAATTTGTTGAATTAAATTTAACAAGAAAATAAAAGGACCTCACTGGTTAAAAAAAGTGACTCTCATTTTTTAATAAATCTGATGAACAAATCTATGGCAAAAAGCAGAAGACAAGTTTAACTGTCTTCTGCTTTTTTACTATAGAACCGTTGCCTGTTATTTATTGTCAAAACGTTCGGGATTCCATCCTGTACGCTCGTTTTTGTTTAAGGCATTGATTTTATGCATATCTTCTTCAGTTAGTTCGAAATCAAAAATAGCTGCATTTTGTTGGATGCGTTCTTGATGAACGGACTTAGGTATCGTTACCACGCCGATTTGCATATCCCAACGTAAAATGATTTGGGCTACTGTTTTGTTGTATTTATCTGCAATTTCTTTGAGGTCCTGGTTGTCTAAGATTTTACCGCTGCCTAGTGGAGAATAAGCTTCAACTACAATATCATTTTCGACGCAATATGTGCGCAAAGATTCTTGGTTTAATAGCGGATGCAATTCAATTTGGTTTACCATAGGCTTGATGTGAGCGGTACGCATTAATTTTTCAAAATGGTGCTTGTGGAAGTTACATACACCAATGGCGCGAATCTTTTTGCTTTCATATAATTCTTCCATAGCTTTCCAAGTATCATTAAATGAATCAGCTACCGGCCAATGGATCAAATACAAATCAATGTAATCCAAACCTAATTTATTCAAACTAGTTTCAAAAGCTTCTAATGTACTTTCATATCCTTGATCTGAATTGGCTACTTTAGTAGTAACGAAAATGTCCTCTCGTTTTACGTCAGCTTCCTTGATGGCTTGGCCTACACCTGCTTCATTACCATATCCAGCAGCTGTATCAATCATGATGTAACCTTTGTCTAAAGCCGTTTTTACAGAATGAACAACTTCTTGTCCATCTTCAACTTGCCACACTCCTAAACCTAATCTGGGCATTTCTACTCCATTTGCTAGTGTTACAGTTTCTTTGATATTCACATGACTAACCTCCTCGAGAAAGAATAAGTTAAGTATATACTTCTTTGAGTAAAAAAGGATATACTTCTGCTTTTTTATTGAAAATAAAATTTGAGCTAAAACGTCTTGTTCCACTCTCTTAGACGAGTTGCACAAGGCAACTCTCACTACCAAAATAGAAACGACGAAAGTTAGGTAAAGAACACCTAACTTTCGTCGTTTCTATTTTGTCCGGAGAGCTAAACGCCTTGTTCCACTCTCTTATTCTTAGTGTGTTTCGAACCAGTTTAGAACAGCTTTCAATCGTTGGATTCTTAAATTTGGTAGTCCATTGCGTGACAACCCATGGCTGGATTTAGGGAAGGTCATGAATTGAGTATCGATGTCTTGACGTTTCATGGCGACATAGAATTGTTCGCCTTGTTCTTTTGGACAACGCAGATCTTCGTCACTGTGCATCACTAAAATAGGTGTTTTAGCTTTATGTGCATGAGCTAGAGGAGACATTTCCCATAATTTTTCCACATCATCTAATTCATGCTGCAATTGGAATTTGACAAAGAAGGGCCCAATGTCGCTTGTTCCATAGAAACTGATCCAGTTAGAGATGGAGCGTTGGGTCACGGCTGCTTTGAAACGGTCGGTATGCCCAACGATCCAGCTGGTCATGAAACCACCGTAACTTCCTCCAGCTACATAGACTTCCTCTTGATTGATCTCGGGATGGGCATCCAGCACAGCGTCTGTTCCCAGCATCAAGTCTTCAAAATCTTTATTCCCATAATCGCCTAAAATAGAAGCAACAAATTGCTGTCCATAGCCATTTCCGCCACGAGGATTTAACATAATGACTCCATATCCTTTAGCAGCCAGTGTTTGCATTTCATGGAAGAATGTTTCACCATAACTCACTTGAGGTCCACCGTGAATGTATAAAACAGCTGGATGAGAAGCTGCTTTTTCTAAAGGAGCTAAGTACCAACCTTGAATATCCCAATCATCAGCACCTTTGTACCAAAACATTTCAGGCTCCACAATGGTGTGTTCTTTTTCAAAGGATTCATTTGGAGTGTATACAGCTTCGAGATTGCCTGTTTCTAGATCAATGAATCCTAATCCGCTTGGTTTAGTGGTGGTAGAATAGGTTACTACTATTGTTTTGCTATTTGGAATCAAACTTCCATCCGTTAAATGCATCGGCTCGTCAAAAAGAGTCGAAGTTTCTGCTGACCGGTTTCCTTTGTACAGCTTGATTTTACCGTGTTCAGTAGTTGAAAACAGGTATTCTTCCTCGTTCAGCCAAATAGGATCGATACCAGCAGCTTGTTGTTGAAAATCACCAACTAGTACATCGCCAATCTCAATATCTTGTTTGGCTGTCAGACACGTCAATTGATGTGAAATAAGATCGTATCCATATAATTTATTCTGTGTGACAAAAGCATATTCAAAATCATTTCCGACTAATAGCAGATAATCCTCTTTTGGTGACATCGCTCCGAAACCAAAACTGCCTTGAGGAATGGATGTAGTCAATGAATGACTTTCTTTTGTAGCTATATCGTACCAGTAGACGGTTGCTCCATAATCCCATTCATCATCTGGATTTAATTCATCGGCATAAATCAGATAACTTTCATCTTTAGCGACATAATTCAAAGCGAAACTTTCTTTTCTTGTCAGAATAGTATGGCTGTTTTTAGTAGCTATATCGACCTTTTTGACACGATATTGCTGATTTTCAGGCAACAATCCAGCACCATCTAGTTTATAAGTCAAGTTAGTGATGATAGTAGCCTGTGGTAATTTATCCGATTCTTCTTTTTTGCTGTCTTTTTTATCTCCGCTCAATTCTTCTTCTAATTCTAGTTCAGCAGAAGTTTGATAATAGATACTTGAACCAGTACTAGACCAATAATACGTTGAAACCCCTTCTTTTTCTTCCGTCAATTGAATAGAGCTTCCGCCATCTAAAGGCATGACCATAAGTTGCATCTTTTTATCTGTGGTTCCGTTAGATAAGTAAGACAACCATTTGTTATTCGGAGAAATTTTGATAGCCGCATTCACTGAACCAGTATCTCCCCAGTTTAGTCGTTGTTTCGTTAAATGATTTAAACTTTTGATCCCAGTACGGTATAGATTTTCTTTTTTATCGATTTGTGTCTCCAAATAAAAAATAGTATCCTTCCAAACGACAGGTTGAGAGATATTTTTCAACTCAAATAAACTTTCTGTAGTGATTTTTTTCATCTTTATCCTCCTATATGTAATAAAAGAAGTATTGAATTAAAATCTCAATATATTCTAATGATTATCTTAGTGTATTATCATTATTATCCTTCTTCTAGTTCTATATTTCAAGAGGAAATCTAATGAGTAGTTAAATTATCCTATTGGCTAAAGCGACAGTAAAATGATAAATTAATGTCAAACAACTTGGAGTCTTTTTAGAACTTTTTCAAAATATAAGATACTTGTTGGACAAATTAAGGGAGGAAAGTTGAAATGAGTATTGTAGAAATTAAAGGACTAACCAAAAAGTTTGGGAAATTTAAAGCGTTGAATAATATTGACTTGATCATGAACGAAGGCGAAATTTACGGCTTTATTGGACCAAACGGGGCTGGGAAATCTACGACCATCCGTGTGTTATTAGGACTATTGAAGCCTACTGAAGGACAAGTAACCATCTTTGGAAAAGATGCTTGGCGCGATTCAGTCGAGATACATAAACGGATTGCCTATGTTCCAGGAGATGCCAATTTGTGGCCCAATTTGACTGGAGGACAAGTGATTGATTTGTTCTTGAAGATGCGTGGGAGTGAAATTAATCCAACTAAACGAGATGAATTAATCCAACGCTTTGACCTAGACCCCTCTAAAAAATGCCGCACCTATTCAAAAGGAAATCGCCAAAAAATTGCTTTGATTTCTGCTTTTGCATCAGATGCAGATTTATATATTTTAGATGAACCAACTTCTGGACTAGATCCATTAATGGAACGCATCTTTCAAGAATACGTTTTAGAAGCTAAGGAGCAAGGAAAAAGTGTCTTATTATCAAGTCATATCTTATCTGAAGTAGAAACATTATGCGATCGTGTCGCTATTATTCGGGAAGGTGAAATGATAGAAAAAGGCACTTTAACCGAATTACGCCATCTTACACGTACGAAATTTACAGTTGAAACAGCAAAAGAATTGACAGGGTTAACTGAACTGAAAGGCATCCATGATGTGTATCAAAATGAAACGGGTTGGCATTTCCAAGTAGATACAGAACAAATGGCAGAGACAATAGAGTACATCAGTAATTTTGGTGTCTTAAAGTTAGTAAGTACGGCACCAACACTAGAAGATTTGTTTATGCGTCATTACGAAGGGGAATCTTCCGCACAAGAACTTAAAGGTGGAGGTGTTCATTAATGGGAAAGCAGTTGTTTAAAGAAACCCGAAAGATAACAAAATTGCTGCTGCACCAGAATCAATTCAAAATTTTTCTTTGGTTAATAGGGTTGGTAGGGATTACATTAACTGTAGCGAATGTGTATCCTACAGTTTATGTAACTCAAGAAGACATTATGGGATTTGCTTTAACCATGGAGAATCCAGCAATGAATGCAATGTTAGGTCCTAATTATGCTATAGAGGATTACAATATTGGGGCAGTTTTTGCAAATGAGATGTTATTATTTACAGTTATTGCTGTCGGTGTCATGAATATTTTATTGGTCAGTTCTAGTACACGAGATGACGAAGAAGAAGGACGCTTAGAAATGGTTCGAGCTTTGCCAGTTGGCCGTTTAGCATACTTAACTGCTTCTGGAATAATGATTGCTATTGTGGATGGGATTCTCTTTCTTTTAACGGCTGTTGGGTTAGGCTTTGTTTCTGCATCAGGAATGATCTGGGAAGCTTCTTTTCTCTATGGTACTTTATTAGGAGTAACTGGTCTATTCTTTGCTGCTTTGACAGCATTATGTGCCCAATTAGCAGAAACTTCTAAAGGAGCAACCGCTTTGTCATTAGGCGTTTTAATTGCAGCGTACGTTATTCGCGCAATTGGAGATGTAAATAGTGAAGGGTTAGCTTTGCTTTCTCCGCTAGGTTGGGTTGTTCGTACAGAAGTTTTCGTGAATAACGACTGGTGGCCAATAGGAGCTTTGTTGTCTAGCACAATAGTACTGCTAATAGCAGCTCTCTACTTGAATCTAAAAAGAGATATCAATACAGGATTGCTTCCTGATCGCAAAGGTAAAGTACATGCATCTAGATTTTTAAAAACACCTATTGGTTTAACATGGCATTTGGAAAAAACGAATTTAATTGCTTGGACGGTAGTCTTGTTTTTGTTAAGTGCAGCTTTCGGTGCCATATTAGGAGAGTTAGAAGTCTATTTTTCAGATATGGATATTATTCAAGCTTATTTTTCTGAAGAATCGGGGATTTCTTTGACAGAACAGTTTATAGCGTTACTGATAAGCATTATGTCTGTCTTTACCGCAGTACCAGTTATGTCAATTATTTTGAAACTAAAAAAAGAAGAAAAACAGGGCCGTGTAGAAAATTATTACAGCCGTGCAGTATCGCGGAATACAATCTTATCTAGCTACTATATGATTTCATTGGTCTCTGTAATTGTGATGCAAGTTATGACAGGGCTAGGGTTATATTTAACGGCGAATCAAGTTTTAGAAGAAGGTCTTGAATTGAGTATGATTATGAAAACCACACTTGTCTATGTACCAGCAATTTGGCTTGTCATAGGACTGACTACACTGTTGGTCGGTATTTTCCCAAAAGGGGGCAGTTTGGCTTGGTTCTATATTGTATTTTCGTTCATTGTGATTTATATAGGCGATTTAGTTGATTTTCCAGATTGGGTGATTAATTTTTCAGCTTTTACTCATGTTCCTCAAATTCCAATTGAAGAGATGGATTGGAAAGCTTTAAGTAGTTTAAGTGGTATTGCAGTTGTATTAACTCTAATTGGACTTATAGGATATAACAAACGAGATATTCAAAACCAATGATCCATTTGCTCAAATAGGAGAGAGAAAGACAACCAATTCTACAACTTAGATTAAACAATCAACTGTGTTCAATTAATAGAAAGTGAACTTTTTGTTTGTGATGAGAATGCCTCAGAGTACTGGTATTTTTTAAGTGAGATATGCACCAGACAAGCATCACTTGGTGAAATGCAGTTGATCTATAATTAGGATGAATTCTTGATTGGTATAACTATAGAACCTCATCATTGTCAGGAAAGGCACACTTTTAAAATAGACTCATAACGAACAGAAATATTTTTCCTTTGGTTAATATCGACGATGTGGATGTTAACTGGATTTAAACGATATAAAAAAGCGAGAAACCACTTACAAAGTGGTCTCGCGCTTTTTGCTTCCTAGAAGCTTTGTTCCGCTCTTCTCTCTAGTCATTTCGTCTGCCGCCTCCGAATAGGAGAACGAGTCTTAGAACTTGCAAGAAAGAGGCGACTGCAGCAGCAACATATGTTAAGGCTGCGGCACGTAGAACATGTCTGGCTTGGTCTAATTCCTCAGGAGTTAAAATTTGTTGGCTGTCTAATATGGCGATAGCGCGATTCGATGCATCAAATTCAACAGGTAGAGTAACCAATTGGAATACCAAAGTTAAAGAGAAAAATAGGATCCCAATATTGATCAGTGATTGATTTCCGCCGAAGATAAGTCCTGCTAGAATCAATGGGAATGAGATTCCTTGACCAAAGTTGGCTACAGGAACCAAAGTACTTCTTAATTTAAGAGGAAAATAACTTACCTGGTCTTGAATAGCATGACCAGTCTCATGAGCGGCTACACCGATCGCTGCTACAGAAGTTGAGTTGTAAGTAGCATCTGATAAACGCAAAATATTGTTTTGAGAATCGTAATGGTCGGTCAAGTCGCCTTGAACACGATCTAAGGCCACGTCTTGTAAACCTGCATTATCTAAAATATTTCGAGAAACTTCCCATGCAGTAAGTCCTCTGGAATTTCCTATATCTGAATATTTATTGTACGTGTTGCGCACATAACTGCTTGCAATACCGGAAATCACCAATCCGATGAGAATAAAAATCATCGTTGGGTCCCAAAAAAAGTAAAATGGCATAATATTCTCCTTTCATTCCAATCATTCTGTCTTATTATATGTTTATCTTACCATGAAAAGTATAAAAGTAAATTTAACAAAAAGAATAAAGTTCTAAATACAGACTCAATGATAGACAGTATACCAGTCATATGTGAAACTTTTGTAACGTCAATTTGAAATATTAAATTTTTTTAAAAAAAGCCGATAAGATAAACAACTAGATGTTAAAAAACTCTTTAACTCAGAAGATAAAGCTGCTGAGTTAAAGAGAGAAATTGTATCAGTTTAAACATAAAATAGAATGGAGAGAAACATTAACCCGGTTCCTAATAAAACAAACAGGTGCCATACTACATGCATGTACTTAACATTTCGTAAACTGTAAAAAATCGTTCCAATGATATAAGCGGCTCCACCAGCAACCAATAAATACAAACCGTTTGTTCCCAGGCCTTCATATAAAGGTTTAAACGTAAAGACACAGAGCAATCCCATTCCAATATAAACTAGGGTAGAAACATTTGGGAATTTTTCCACAGCCACGCTTTTGAAAATAATACCAGATAGAGCAATGATCCAAACGATACTAAACATTGTCCATCCTAAAGTTCCGCCGATGGTTACTAAGTAATAAGGGGTATACGTTCCTGCAATCAACACATAAATACTACTATGGTCAAATATTTTGAATAACCTTCTGACACGGGTAAAACTCAAACTATGATACAAGGTAGAACATAAATACAACAGAATGAGACTTGATCCATAAACAATGTAAGAGGCAAGTTCTATTGTGGAACCACTTTGAGAACCTTTCATAAGTAACAATACCAGACCAGCTATGCTCAACAAGACTCCGATTCCATGAGTAACCGCATTTAAAACCTCATTGCGAATCAAGTATTTTTTTGTAAATGTGGGCGTTTTGACCAAAGTAAATAACCTCCTTAAGAAAAATAAAACGGTGCAAGGACTACGATAACCAGTTATGAACTTAATTATAGTAAAATAGTTGTACTCGTTCAACAAATTCATTTTAACACACAGTTATAGATGTGTCACTATCTAGTTACCGAAACTAGATGAAAATAAAAAATTTTAGCAGGATATTATTTTTTGTTTCTTTGAATACGTAGTAAACTAAAGGTGCTTTAAAAATAACGAAAGAAATGGCAAAGTGAACAACAAAAATAACGAAAATACTTATTGAACAATGTCAGCACCGTTCTAAAGTATTTTCGCTTCCGGGGGTATATTCATAAGAAGTACTCTACTTTCTAAATAGTTTAAGTATTGTGACAGTATCATAAGTTTACATTGAGGCATATCTGTCTTAGGGTGCAAGACTGACCTTCGCTTTTACGAACAAACAATAATTTCTGAATGTTCATAAGGTATAAATCGTTTAATGATAAATCGTTTTTTCTTAAAATTTTTTCTAAAGGAATATCTACTTCTCCATCAGCGTTTAAAAGGAAGTCTTCCTGATCGATCACTAATTCAATTTCAGCATCGCTTTTGATTAAGACATAGGCATACTGGACATTTAGTTTATTTTTTACTGTATCCATGACCATTCACTCCTTTAGTACATAAAGGCAATTTTATTCTTCACTTTTGAACTAAGCTGTTTTTAAAAATTTAGATACTGTCATATAAGACAAGAAATAACCAATGGATCACGAAAAATACAAAAGAGGAGCAGATTAGGATAAAGGGTTCAAATACAATTCGTGAGGGTTGCAGGTTCACAAATGACAGAAACTCCTCTTTTGCATTTATTCATTTAACTGACTAGAATAGGGCTGGAAGTAATGCGTATGTTCCATAAACAACAGGAGGAGCACCAACGGTAACAAGAATACCTAATATAGTAAAGAAATTCTTTTTGACAAATTTTTTCATCAATACCACCTAGCCTTTCTTAAGATAAATTTAGTGTACTACAAAAAAACAAAAAAAGTATATATGTGTCATATAAAGGAAAGCGAGGACAAGTCTATGGAAAAAAATTATGGCCAAGTACTAAGGCGAATGCGCGAAGAAAAAGGGTACTCCTTACGACAAGTTTCCAATGGGATCTTATCGACTTCTTTTTTATCGAAGTTCGAACGCGGCGAATCGAATATTTCGCTGAGTCATTTTGTCAATGTTATTGAACGAATGAACATTTCTTTGGATGAATTTATCTTTTCTGCCAATGAGTATAAACCCAATGAATTGGATAGTTTAATGTCTGAAATTGCGTCAGCTTATCAACGCAACAACACGTCAAAATTAAAAATCATCACGAATAAAGAATATCAAAAGTGGGAAGAATATGGGCTGGACGCCTATTTGTGCAATTCCATTATGGCAGAAGCAAAAATGTTGAATTTACAAAGAAAGGAAATCGACAAGAAAAAAAGAGAGTACTTAGCAAACTATTTATTTAATGTAGAGTTGTGGGGGAATTATGAATTAGTGATTTATGCAAATGCTTTGACTATTTTCCCGCCTGAGACCGTCATTGCGCTCTCTAAGGAAGTTGTTAAAAAGACCTCTATGTATAAATTAGTGAACAAAAATTTTGTGCAAACATTAGGAATCCTGATCAATACGACAATTGTTTGTTTAGAATCAAACCTGCTTAACGATGCGTTGTATTTTATTTTAACATTGGAAAATATGCATATGGCTGAAAACTTGTTTTATGAACGCACTCTTTTGATATTCCTTAAAGGAATCTATGAAATCAAAAAAGGCAATATAGAAATTGGAGAAGAGCTTTCTCGACAAGCCATCACAACAATGTATACGATTGGTTCTGAGGATTTAGCTATTAGTCACGAAGAATATTTAGAAAGTATGCTGATTCCTCAGATTAAAGAAACGCCTAGTTAAAAATAAATACTGTTCAAATTCCACTATATGACAAAAACGATTTAGTAGGATCTAAAATAATATGGTATCATGTGGAGGAATCACGAATAAGGATCTCTATTTTGAAAAGAGAATAATTAAGGAGAACGTATTATGTTGTGGATGTGGATATTTGTAGGTATTTTACTCGTGGCTATTGCCGCACTAGTGTATTTTAACGAAGGTGGGCCGGCAACAATCGAAATCTTTGTAATGATCGGTTTATTTGTATTGTTTATGGTATTGGATTTATGGCAGATCAGTGCAGTTATTGTGCTAGTTTGGGGATATCGTCAATATTTAAAAAACAAACGAAAAAATAAATGACTTAAAAAGAGCTTAGTGAAAACTAGTACAGCTGTATTTAGAGTTGGTTTATAGGACACGAAAAAGCAGAAGAAAAGACAATTTATTCTTCTGCTTTTTATTTCGGCTTTGTTTCAACTTTTTTTAATGTGGATGAATCATTTAGGAATAAAAAAATATTTCCATTAATGGGTAGAGAAATAAAGCATGGGGTTTAAAATAAGAAAGATGTTGTCGCCTATTTAAAACGGTGCAACATCTTTTTTTAATGAAAAGATGATAAAATAATTAGGTTAAGCTCATTTTTAAAACAGCTACATAAAAAGGTTTTAAAGGTTTTAAATTAAAATAAGGCTAAAATGATGTTAGAAAACATAACATTAGATGTTATGTTCTAATTGGTTTCTAATAAAAATGTATCTATAATTTGGTTTTAAGTAAAAAAACTTTAAACCGTACAAAAATTATGGACTAAAAGTTTTTTCAAAAGGAGATGAGCAGAATTGATTCAGTTACAGAATGTAAACAAATATTTTGGTGACCACCATGTATTAAAAGACATTAATTTAGAGGTGGCAGAAGGAGAAAAAATCGTCATTATAGGACCTTCTGGGTCTGGTAAAAGTACAACTGTCAGATGCATGAATTTTCTTGAAGAACCCACATCAGGAGAAGTTTTTATTGAAGGATACCAAGTAACTGCAAGAAATAAACTAGAAGTTGTGCGGAATTCATCGGCAATGGTTTTTCAACAGTTCAACCTCTATCCGCATATGACAGTGTTAGAAAATCTGACAATTGGTCCGATAAAATTACAAAAAAAATCAAAAAAAGAAGCAGAAGAGACAGCTTATCGGTATCTAGATATCGTAGGGTTAAGAGAGAAAGCGCTGGTTTACCCTTCAACACTATCTGGTGGACAGCAACAAAGAGTCGCAATTGCCAGAGCACTTTGCTCAGAAAAAAAGATTATTTTATTCGATGAACCAACTTCTGCTTTAGATCCTGAAACGGTACAAGAAGTATTAGATGTCATGATCCAGTTATCGAACATGAATATCACGATGGTCGTGGTGACGCACGAGATGGGATTTGCTAAACAAGTCGCAGATCGTGTTATCTTTATGGATGAGGGGACTATTCTTGAAGTAGGATCGCCGGAGCATTTCTTTGAAAATCCGACTCATGAACGAACGAAAGCATTTTTAAGCAAAATTTTACGATAAAAATAGAGATTTATTTAGGGGGAAAAAGAGATGAAAAAAAGAAATTTATTTGCGACAGTAATGTTATCTAGTTTATTATTTTTAGGAGCCTGCTCGTCAGAAGAAGGTTCTGCAACGGAAGCTGCAAATGGATCTGATCAAGTAACGATTGAATCGATCAAGGAAGCTGGCGTTTTAAAAGTAGGGGTCAAAGAAGATGTTCCGAATTTTGGTTTGAAAAATACGGAAACTGGTGAAATAGAAGGATTTGAAATCGATATTGCTAAGAAAATAGCGGAAGACATCTTAGGTGATCCGGATGCTATTGAATTGACACCTGTTACGGCTAAGACACGTGGTCCATTGTTGGACAATGGAGAAGTTGACATGATCATCGCTACTTTTACGGTGACTGAAGAACGGAAAGAAACTTATAACTTTACAGATGCTTATTATGAAGATGCAGTTGGTTTGCTGGTCAAAAAAGATAAGAACTACGAAGGTTTGAAAGATATGGATGGAGCGACTATCGGTGTATCTCAAAGCTCTACTACAGCAGATGCCATCAAAGCAGAAGCTGAACCATATAATATCACATTGGACTTTTCCGAATATGCCACTTATCCGGAAATCAAAGCAGCACTAGACTCAGGCCGCGTAGATGCGTTCAGTGTGGACAGATCTATTTTGGCTGGTTACTTGGATGATTCTACGGAGGTTTTACCAGATCGTTTTGCGACTCAAGACTATGGAATCGCTACTAAGAAAACAAACACAGCATTAGCAGAGCACACAAATGAGTTAATCACTACATGGGGAGAAGATGGTACTCTTGATGGATTGGTTTCAGAGTGGGGACTGAATGAATAATGAACAGCACAAATCCATTCGCTCTTTGGAGATGGGAGGCCCTTTTTCAAAATATCGATAATCTTGGAGCTGGTTTTTTTAGGACACTTCAAGTAGCCATCTTAGCATTAATAGTATCGTTGATCGTAGGTATGTTCGTTGGGATCTTATCCACAGCCCAAAACTGGGTTCCGCGTTCCATTGCTCGAGTGTATGTGGAGATCTTTCAAAATATTCCGCTTGTGATCCAAATTTTCTTCATGTATAACGGGTTAGCCATGGCGGGTATAGTGTTGAGTGAATTTACTATAGGGGTAGTAGGTGTTGGGCTGTATCATGGGGCATATGTAGGAGAAGTAGTTCGTGCAGGTATTTTATCGATGCCTAAGGGCCAACATGAGGCAGCTTATTCTCAAGGATTTAACTACGCACAAACGATGCGTTACATTATCTTGCCGCAAATGGTGAAAAGCATTTTGCCACCATTAACGAATCAAGCGGTCAATCTCATTAAAAATACATCCGTGTTAGCGATCATTGCTGGAGCAGACTTGATGTATGCGGCTGATTCTTATGCTGCTTCTTCCTTAAATTACGGACCGGCATATGTCTTAGCCGGGTTATTGTACTTCTTACTTTGTTTCCCGTTGGCCACATTCTCAAGGAAATATGAAGAGAAGCTGAAAAAGAATGATGCCATAGTGGTGGATGTTCCGGAGGTGATGGAATGATCGAATCTATAAGAACTGTCTTTACCCAACCTAATGTCTTATTTTTATTAAATGGCTTAAAAACATCTTTACTGATTTCTTTAGCAGTCGTGATCCTTTCCATCCTATTCGGGACCCTTTTAGGGTTGGTTAGAAATTACGAAAAGAAATTTTTTGGCAAATTAGCCGGTTTTTATATTGAATTGTTTCGCAATACGCCGTTGCTTTTATGGATGCTGGGTTGTGCATTTCTGATTCCGGGAAGTACAATTTTAGTGAAAGGTTCTCTAGCTTTATTTTTGTATACAGCTGCAGTAGTAGCTGAAATTGTACGTGGAGGATTAAATTCGATACCAGAAGGCCAATTTGAAGCCGCTCATTCTCAAGGGTTTTCTTTTTTTCAATCCTTAATGTATATTATTCTGCCTCAAACGTTCAAAAAAATTATTCCTTCTTTGTTGTCACAAGTGATAACAACCATTAAGGATACTTCTTTCCTTGCTGGTTTAGGAATAATGGAATTTACTCGAAGCGGACAAGTTATTTTAGGAAAAGCCACAAAAACTTCTGAAGTCTTTTTGATTTATGGTTTTTTAGCTTTAGTGTACTTTATGATCTGTTTCTTGCTTTCTATTTTAGTAAGGAATTGGCACAATAGAAATTCTGAAAATGTGTAGCAGTTGTTCAAAAAGTTGAAGACCTTATATGAGTTAACGTTCAGTTGTTGATAAATTAAACAAGAACGAAACGATTTTTTATTCTGTTTGCCTAAAAAGCACTCTACCGTTGTATAGTAGAGTGCTTTTGGTTATTTCGCAGGATTCGTATAATCAAATTGATTGACGATTTCTGTTAAAGATTGGTTTAAAGTAATTGCAGGACGACCCATAAGTTTTTGCAGATCCTCACTTTCAACGTCTAAATCGCCATGGCGAATCGATTGTTGGATCTCTACAGAAAATTCAGCCATGATATCGGGGGTTCCATTAGCGATCAGAACTTCTTGATAAGTACGGTCATTTACATTCCGTACAATCACTCGACGCCCCAATATATTGGTTAATTCTCTAGCCATATCTGCATAACTGGAAGGCTTTCCAGAAAGTTCATAAATTTTATTTTCATGTCCTGATGAGGATAATACAGCTGCAGCAGCCTCTGCATAATCCACGCGTGGTACCCATCCAACACGGCCATCTTCAGCAGATGTCAGAACAGGACCACCTTCTAATACATTTTTAACGGTTCCAATTTCATTTTCGATGTACCAATTGTTTCGTAAAAAGGTAAACGGAATACCACTGTCTCGAATGAGTTGTTCTGTCTGGCGGTGAACTTCAGCAACTGGCAAAGTGCTTTCTTGTGGTTTTGAAATACTCGTATAGACGATCGATCCTACTCCGCATTTCTCAGCAGCATAAATCGCGTTAGAATGTTGACGAATTCGGGTTTCATCATCTCCTTGAGAAGAAATCAGCAGCAATTTATCGATTCCTGAGAAAGCTCGTTCCAAAGAAGCTGGATCTTCATAATCTGCTTGTCGAACATCCACGCCTTCTTCTTTTAGGCCGGCAGCTTTTTCTGGATCTCTGGCAGAAATCACTAAGTCTTCTACAGATGCTCTTTCCAGCAAAGCCTCCATTACTTTAACACCCAGCATACCGGTTGCTCCCGTAACTAAAATTTTCATTTCCATCCCTCCAAAAGAAATCCGATTTCTTATTTTAATTATACGCAGAATCAAGAAAAAAGAGAAATCTAAAGCCGTCAAAAAAAGCCCAATGCATCGAGCATCGAGCTTTACTATGAATTGGGAAAGATTAGTTCAATTTAACCGCTGTTCCACTGCATGTTACCATGATCATTCCGTTGTCGGCGCCTAATGTTTCATAGTCCATCTTTACACCGATAACTGCATCCGCTCCCATTTCCGTGGCACGATTTGCCATTTCATCTAGAGCATTTTCACGTGCTTGCAGGATTTCGTCTTCATATCCTTGTGAACGTCCACCGAAAAAGTTGCGCATTCCTGCACCCAAGTCTTTTAAAAAATTGATTCCAGAGATAACTTCGCCAAAAACGATTCCTTCGTATGAAGCAATCGTTCTGCCTTCCACATTACCAGTTGTTGTGATGATCATTTAAATCCCTCCAAAAAAATGTAATGGTATACAACTAATAGTATACCATTACATAACTAAAGTTGTACATTATCCATTAACGACAGAGCCGCCGTTTACATGCAAGACTTGGCCTGTCACATAACTGGAGTCCGAACTGGCCAGGTAAACATAAGTAGGTGCCAGTTCAAAAGCTTCCCCAGCTCTCTTCATAGGGACAGATGCTCCAAATTCTTCTTTATCAGTAGTTCCTGTAGTGGCCGGAATCAAAGGCGTCCAAATCGGACCAGGGGCAACAGCGTTTACCCGAATGTGTTTATCCAAAAACTCGGTATTTTGAGCCAAAGATCTCGTAAAGGAAACAATCGCTCCTTTAGTAGAAGAATAATCGAGTAGAGAAGGGTTTCCTTTGTAAGCTGTGACGGATGTACTATTGATCACTATTCCACCTTCATTAAAATGCGGCAGAACAGCTTTTGCGAAATAAAACATCGAGAAAATGTTGGTTCGGAAAGTTCGATGCAGTTGTTCTACCGAAATATCTGTAATTGACTCTTTTGTCAGTTGTTCTGCAGCATTATTTACTAAAATATCAATTCCACCATATTCAGCAACCGTTTTATCTACTACTTCTTGGACAAAATCGTCGTCGCCCACATCACCAGTAAACCACAAAACTGATCCGCTTAACTCTTCCACGCGTTGTTTTACTTCAGCTGCATCTTCATGTTCTTCAATGTCCACTAAAGCCAACTTAGCACCTTCTTGGGCAAATGCAACAGCAACTGCGGCACCGATTCCGCTGTCAGCTCCGGTAACGATCGCTACTTTGTCTTTCAGTTTTCCGGCTGCTTTGTAATCTGGATTTTCAATTAATGGTTCTGGACTCATATTTCCCGACTTATCTGGCTGTAAATAATTTTCCTTTGGAGCTTGAGTATCAAGTTTCTTTTCATCTGCCATTAAAAACACCATCCTTATCACAGTTTTAATCAATGCCAGAATAGCAGGTAAATGATTAGAATTCAAACCAAAAGACTCTGCAAGAGAGTCTTTTTACGGACTTCATAATTGGTTTATGAAAGTAAAAAAAGTATACTGAATATAGGAAACATTCGTCATTAAGGAGGATATACCGTGCCAAAAATAAAGAGAAAAGAACACAAATTGGATACCGGAAAAGATGAAGATGTTGAATTGAAAGCTGGACGATTAAGGGTTTATTTTCAAAATCGATACAATCTCATCTCTTTAATCAATGACTTTTTAGTAGGAATTATGTATATTTTCGGGAGCTTGGCTCCAATGATGGGATTTCCAAGTCAGTATGGTACTTACCTTTATCTAGCAGGAGGTATCTTTTTGATGATGCGCCCAGTACTGAAGATCCTTCACAATATTTATATTTATACAGATGTGGATTACATTGATGAAGAAGAACTAAAAGCTAGAGAAGAGGAGGAGGAGAGAAAAAAGCAAGAGACTGAAGGAGAAGACCAAGAAGATGAAGAGAAAAAACAAGAAGACCAAGAGTACAATGAAGAATATTATGGGGATGATAAGAACGAAGAGTACGAGAAACACGATGATGCGTAAATCAGCGTTATAGATAACAAATTTCTTCGTGGAAAGAAGGTCGGAACAAATGAAATGGACCAAATTTTTTAAAGGACAGGTACAAAATTTAACAGATGCAATCAGTCGCTTTCCATTATCCGTCGTATTTTTAGTCATTGCTACGAGTATTTTATCTCTTAATATACAGTCGGAAGAGTTTGATTATTATGAGCTGGTGATCGCCAGTTTTGTAGGAGCTTTAGCTGCAGCAGTAGCACAAATGGTTTTTGAACGATTTTTCTCTCACAGAGAAAAACTGCGTTGGATGATTCTTTCACCTGCGCTTTTGTTAGCTATTATTTACTATTTTACTCTGAATGTTGAAACAGATGTTTTTTCACTTGAAGTAGTGATCCGGACAACGGTCTTATCGTTTGCGCTGCTCATTGCGTTTATATGGATTCCAAGTATTCGCAATCGGTTGTCATTCAGTGATTCTTTTACCGCTACTTTCAAAGCCTTGTTTACAACTATTTTATTTTCTGTCGTTTTGACAATAGGGATCATGTCTATTTTATCGGCCATCAATGTTTTACTGTTTACAGTGGACTATCGCGTGTTTGCCCATGCTGCAAATGTAGTGGCGTCATTATTTGCACCGATTTTCTTCTTATCGGATATCCCGCATTATACTGCGACAATTGAGCAGGATGCTGTGAAAGAAGAATTGTCTCCAGAAGTTGAAACAGCCATCAGTGTTCCAAAAATAATGGAAGTATTGCTGTCTTATATCATTATTCCAATCACTATGGTTTTTACCATTATACTAGCACTGTATATTGTTCTGAATATAGGAAGAGATTTTTGGGTAGATAATTTACTGGAACCCATGCTGGTCAGTTATGCCATAGTGGTGATATTAGTGATGCTGCTGATTGGAAGGTTGGAAAACAAAATGGTGACTAGTTTCAGGCTGGTATTTCCAAAAGTCCTCTTCTTTATCGTTCTGCTCCAAACAGTAGCTTCTATTATACAAATCAATGAAAAAGGGCTGACCATTGGCCGTTACTACGTTATTCTATTTGGAGTTTTTGCGATCATCGCCAGTGTTATTTTCAGTATTTGGCCAAAACAAAAAAATGGGCTAGTAGCGATTGTACTGATTGTTTTTTCTGTCATCTCGATTGTTCCCCCAGTAGACGCTTTTACGGTCAGCAAAAATGGGCAAATGGCTTTTCTAAGATCTGTGTTGAATGATAACAACATGCTTGCGGAAAATACCATTGTCCCTAATGCAGATGTACCGGAGAATGAGCAGCGGAAAATTGTAGAAACCGTCAATGACTTAGAGAGTAACGGCTATATTGATGAAGTTGGATTTCTGCCGAAAGATTTTCAATCCTCGGTAGATTTTGAAGAAACATTTGGTTTCAACCAATATGGAGCAGCAACTGAAGTATTCAGCTACCATTATTTTGAATGGGGAAATGGTACGGTGTTAGATGTTTCCAATTATCAAACCATGTCAAAAATACAAGTAGATACCCTGTCACAAGGTACGAATGCAGAAACTGTTCAAACTATTGAGATAGAGGAAGTTGCGTATCAATTAGAGGTAACTGAAGAAGAAAATAGTGTGCTGCTCTCTTTGAAGGATGAGGAAGGAAATACATTGATCAGTACGAATGTAACAGAAATGACCAATGAATTGAATCAATCTCCTGATGCAGTTTCACAAGAGTTGACCTTAGATCAGGCACTGATTGAAAGCGGAAATGAGGGAGCTTTGATGGACATATTAGTGACCCAATTGGATTTCAATAACAATGGAGAATTTTATATGGAACTATTTGCTTTGATTCATGTCAAATAAAAGAGTGAGGAGTAGATTGTGGTGTGTGGAAGATACTCATTTGAAGCTAGTCAGAAAGAACTGATAGCACGGTATCGATTGAAAGAAGCAGATTTTAATTACGGTGCTAAAGAAGAAATTTACCCGACAACTATTTCACCCATTATTCTTCCAGACAAAAAATCAGCTTTACTGACTTGGGGATTTTCTCCGAGTTTTGCAAAAGGTCCGCTGATTAATGCAAGAGGAGAGTCTATTTTAGAGAAGCCGACATTTAGTAAAGCGTTTAGAACCAATCGTTGCTTGGTACCTGCTACGTCCTTTTTTGAATGGGAAAAGATTGGCAATCATAAAGAAAAACGCAAAATTTCTGTCAAAGACCAATCGATTTTTTCCATAGCGGCTATATGTGATCTTTTTATAGACAAAAACGGGAAAGAAGCATGGATGTATTCTATTATTACGACCGAAGCCAATGAAGCAATGAAAAAAATCCATGATCGAATGCCTGTTATCTTATTACCTGAAAATGAAGCAGATTATCTGGACTTAAACCAAGATCCTAAAACAGTTCATCAATTGTTGCGACCTTTTGAAAAAGAGTTGAGTATTGTGTGAAGCAGAATGAAAAAAAAGCTGGGTTTTCTCCAGCTTTTTTTATTTGGCTGAAAGTTCTGAATATTCTATTAGTACAACTTGAATTACTGAAGGCAAAAGTGTATCGTTGAAGTTATGATCTTGCGCTGCTTGACAATAGATAGTTTTAAGCTGGCAAGTAAGCACGAAGCGAAAATTTATAAGGAGAGAAGCAAACGTGAAAAAAACAGAAATCCGGAATCCAATTATCCGGAAATCAAAAGGAAAAGCTCAAACCGTTTTTAAAAGCATGATCAAGGATCCATTAAAGTTGGACATCCTGAATATTGCTTGGCCTGTCTTAATGGAATTAGTGTTAAGTTCTATATTTGGTATGATCGATATGATGATGCTGGGAAATATTCCAGATAACAACTATGCGGCTGCGGCTGTTTCATCTGTGGGTTTGACTAATCAGCCTTTATTTTTAGCGCTGTCTGTAGTACAAGCGTTGAATGTCGGTGGTACAGCCATGATAGCTCGTTATTATGGAGCAGGCGAAAAGAAGCGAATGGAAAATGTTTTGAAACACGTTATGTTGTTCGGTCTGTTTTTCTCGATCCCTATTTCTGTATTCGGGTTGTTGAATGCGGAAACTATTTTGACGTTCATGGGTGGAGAACCTCATGCCGTTGCTATTGGAGCAAGTTATTTTAGAGTCATTTGTATCAGCTACTTATTCCAATCGTTTAACATTAGTATTACAGGAGCCCTTCGTGGGATTGGCCAAACGCAAATTCCAATGCGCATCAATATCTTGGTAAACTTTTTAAATGTTATCGGGAACGCTATATTGATTTATGGTCTACTAGGTATACCCGCTTTAGGAGTCGTTGGAGCTGCAACTTCAACAGCTGCAGCGAATCTGATTGCCAGTACATTACTGGTACGTTTCCTGATGAAAGGGAACAGTGAACTCCCCTTTTCATTCAAACGCAAATTTACATTTGATAAACGGACTTTGAAAAATTTAGTTCGTATCGGGATGCCTTCCGCCATTGAACAGTTGATTTTGCGTGCGGGAGTTATTCTGTTCATTCAAATCGTCTCCAGTCTTGGGACTGTTATTTTTGCTGCACATCAAATTGGAATGAATATATTAAGTCTGTCATTTACTACAGGGCAAGCCTTTGGTATATCTTCATCTTCATTGGTTGGACGTTCTTTAGGCAAAAAGGATACCGATCTGGCTGCGGAATACGCTAAGAAAACGAGTGCCATGGGGGCCATTACGGGTTTGGTAGTAGGAATAGCTTTATTTATCGGTTCGGAAGTCTTTGTTGGATTTTATTCCAATGACTCAGCGATTATCGAAAATGCTTCACTGGCCTTAAAAATCATTGCTGTTGTTCAGCCGTTCCAAACACATCAATTGATCGTTGCCGGTTCTTTACGAGGTGCAGGAGATACCATGTTCCCATTAATCTCTACCTTTGTTGGAGTATTGATCGTTCGTGTACTATCCGCGTACTTTTTTGTATTTATTCTAGATCTTGGTCTGTTAGGAGCCTGGATGGGTATCGTCTTAGACCAATTCCTAAGATGGGTCTTAGTAGGTCTGCGCTTTAAATCGGGAAAATGGAAACATATAGTGATTCATTAAAAGTGTCACGTATAATTCGTTTAAGAGCAGAACATGGAGCCGCATGGATAAACTTTCGCAAAAAAGCAAATTACTTTGATCAGAAAAACCTTATTCATAGCAAATTATGCGACAAATCAGTATACTTTATTAAACGATATATTTTACTGAAAGTAGGGTTGTTATGAAATTATACATTCGAGCAAAACGTTTTTCTTTAAGAGATGGTTTGATTGTACGAAATGAAAAAGATGAGCCCATTTACGAAATCAAAAGCGAATGGTTGTCATTTGGACGAAAGGTACATATCTATGATCAGCAGAATGAAGAAGTAGCTTCTATTGAAGAAAAGAAGTTCGGTTTTTCAGCGAAATACGCAATCAGTCAATTAGATACCAATGTAGCTGTCGTCAAAAAAGAAAACAATCTGGTTGCTTCGGATTATGATATTGATAAACTCAACTGGAAGATCAAAGGCAACGTGGAAGACAATGAGTACAAGATCAAAGAACGTTTACGGACAGTAGCCGAATTGAAGAAAAAATGGTTCTCAGTCGGTGAATCGTATGTACTAGAAGTGGAAGAAGAACAAGATTCTGTGGTGGCTTTAGCTGTTGTAGTGGCTATTTGGAGCTTGCAAGCAGATGCTGAAGAAAAAGAAGATGAATAGAAAAAATCCTCGCCAACTAATTTCTGGCGGGGATTTTTATGATCTTTTGAAAAAAGACTAGATATCTAATTGGAAATATGCTGTAAGTGAGCCCTTTTTACCTGTGTGGTGCCATTCATGGTATTGAGCAAACACCTGCATCACATCGCCTTCTGCTCTATCCACTAATTCTTTCACCGCTAAAAAACTCCTCCAATAATCATACATGATACTGGTCATGTTGCCTTTATAAGTACTATTGCCGAATTCACTCAAAGAATGGTGCCCATATTTTTCTTTGAATTCTTTGACTAAAGTTCGTTCGACAGTACTGATCTCATCAAATTCTTCCTCAGTTAACAAAAACTTCCGTGGCAAATAAAAACACATTCCTTCTTCGAACCAAATATCTTTTTCCCAGTTTCCGTCATCAAATCCTTCTAAGAACAAATCGCTGTGATGAGTCAATTCATGTGCTAAAATCTCCATCATTTGGCTTTCCATATTCCGTTCATAATAATTTTTGATGACCGGCAAATCACGTCCATCCAATTGCTCATAGAAAATAGTTTTCCAATCCTCCATAACGGGTGACATGTAAATAACGTCTTTTCTCGTATAGGCTGGAATCGGAATCGTAGAAAAAATAGTTGTAGCTAATTCAGTGGATGTCCAAACGATAGCTTTAGGACTTTCTTTTAAAGCGAATGATTGTTGGAGATACACTTCATACGGTTGAAGTTGTTGGAACATCGACTGGATGATTTTTCTATGGGGTTCTACTTGAGTTAAATCTTCAAAAGCAAAAATCTGTTTCATAAATACAATCCTTTCCTTAAAAGTCAATTAATCGTACATTTCTTTTTTGATTTTATCTTGGATCATTACCACGTTTGTTTTCAGTAGATGTTCTCCATACGCAGGCTCAATACATTCCTTCCAATATTCCAAGTGTTTTTTATCGACATCAGCAGTAGAAAATTCCACTTCATTAGGAGACATTCCTTGATAAGAAACCCAGTATAAATACATTGTTCCTTCGATAATTTCTTCAAATATTGACTCTACATACATTTTTTCACCGGGCAGAGTTTCGATGACTTCAGCTAAATGATGGTTTAAAAAAAGCATCCATTCTCGAGCAGTGTCTTCTTTTCCGGATTTTACTCTAAAACGTTCTAATTCCACATGTAACGGTCCCGTTGTAGTCCTCTCCTTAAAGAATAATTAAGTTAAGTATAGCAAAAAACAGCCATAATGGATAAGGATTTTAGAAAGATAAAATATTTAGTAAACTTTACTTGAATTTGTTTACTAGATGGAATAAAATAGAATCAAAGAGAACTTGAAAGCGTTTTTAATAAAAGGAGGCAGTCAAACACATGCAATTAGATCAGTTAACAGAAACATTCGAACAATTATATGGAAAGAAAGAAATCCATTCTTTTTTCGCACCAGGAAGAATTAATTTGATAGGGGAGCATACAGATTACAATGGAGGGAACGTTTTTCCCTGTGCTATTACTTTGGGGACTTACGGCATAGCTAGTAAACGGGAAGATACCACAGTAAAGTTGTATTCTGAAAATTTTCCAGAAGCAGGAGTTATTTCATTTGATTTGAGTGAATTGAGCTATAAAAAAGAAGATAACTGGGCGAACTATCCTAAAGGTGTCATCAAGTTCTTGAAAGAATCAGGACATGCTATTTCTACTGGTTTAGAAATGGTCATTTGTGGAACGATTCCTAATGGTGCAGGCTTATCTTCTTCAGCATCTATCGAATTATTGATGGGAGTAGTATTAGAGGAATTGTTTGATTTGAAGGTCGAACGGTTAGAGTTGATTCAAATTGGGAAAAAAGTAGAAAATGAATTTATTGGGGTCAACTCAGGAATCATGGATCAATTTGCCGTGGGGATGGGTCAAAAGAATAGAGCTATTTTATTGGATACAAATACTTTAGAGTATGAAATGGTGCCTGTTGAATTGACTGATCATGTCATCGTGATCATGAATTCAAAGAAAAGACGTGAGCTGGCTGATTCAAAATACAATGAACGTCGAAGCGAATGCGAACAAGCTTTAAGCGAGTTGCAAACGGTGTTGGCTATTCAATCATTGGGTGACCTGGATGAAGCCACTTTTGAAGCCAATAAGCAAGTTATCTCCAGCGAAGTTTTGTCGAGACGCGCGAAACATGCTGTGTACGAAAACCAACGGACGCTAAAAGCTACGGAAGCGTTGAAAGCAGGAGATTTGATTACTTTTGGCAAATTAATGAATGAATCCCACTTATCTACTCAAGAAGATTACGAAGTGACTGGTATAGAGTTAGATACCTTGGTACATAGTGCTTGGGAACAGCCTGGAGTGATCGGAGCACGTATGACAGGAGCTGGATTTGGCGGCTGTGCTATTGCCATCGTTCAAAAAGACAGTACTGAAACGTTTATCCAACAGGTTGGAGCTGAATATGAAAGTAATATCGGCTATGCAGCTGAATTTTACATTGCGGAAATCAGTGATGGAGCTAAAGTACGATAAAAATGACTCGAAAAGGAGCAAAATAGTGATTGATCAAGCTATAATCGATTTTATTGAAATTGGGATACGGAAACAAAAAATGGCTAAAGTAGATCGTGTATACAAAACGAATCAATTGTTGGCTTTATTGCATAAAATAGACTTTGAACCTTCTATTGTCCACAGCACACCGCTGCCATCTGTTTTAGAAGTATTGGATGAACTGGTCAATTATGCGGCAACAACTGGAAGAATCGAAGATAGCCCATCCCATAGAGACGTATTGGAAGCAGAAATAATGGATTTAGTGACACCATTGCCTTCAAAAGTAAACGATGATTTCTGGAGTTTGTATGAAAACAGCCCTAAAGAAGCTACGGATTACTTTTATGGATTAAGCCAATCAAACAATTATATCAAAACAAGAAGTATTGCCAAAAATATCCATTTTTTGAAAGAAACAGAGTATGGCGATCTGGAAATCACCATCAATCTTTCCAAACCCGAAAAGGATTCAAAAGAGATCGCTTTAGCTAAAAACGCAGTCAGTTCCAGTTATCCAGCATGTTTATTGTGTATGGAAAATGAAGGATATGAAGGACATGCAACACATCCAGGAAGAGCCAACCACCGCTTAGTCCGCATGTCTGTCAATCATGAAACATGGGGCTTCCAGTACTCTCCTTATTCTTATTACAATGAGCACGCTATATTCTTATCTGAAGAACATCGCCCAATGAATGTAAACGGGGAGGCTTATCGAAACCTGTTGAACATTGTAGAAACTTTGCCGCATTATTTCGTAGGATCGAATGCTGGATTGCCAATCGTTGGCGGATCGATTTTAACACATGATCATTATCAAGGAGGTCGGCACACATTTCCAATGGAAAAAGCAGAAACGAATGTACCTTTTTCTTTAGATCAGTATCCTGAAGTAACATGTGGAATTGTAAAATGGCCGATGTCTGTTATTCGTCTGAAAAGCAAACAACCTGAAGCATTAGTTGAAGCGGGCAGTTATATTCTGGGGAAATGGGAACAGTACAGCGATGAATCAGCAGAAATTAGAGCATACTCTGGAGAAGAACCCCATAATGCTATTACCCCTATAGCTCGTCAAAAAAACGGCGTATTTGAATTGGATTTAGTACTACGCAACAATCGAACATCAGCAGAGTTTCCGGATGGAATCTTTCATCCGCATCCTGATGTGCAGCACATCAAAAAAGAAAATATTGGTTTGATAGAAGTCATGGGTCTAGCAATTTTGCCGCCTCGACTAGAAACGGAATTAAAAGAAGTGGAGCAGTATTTACTGGATCAACCCAACACAATCGCAGATTACCATAAAGAATGGGCGGATGAGTTAAAAGCAACTCAACACATCACGAAGGAAACGGTTGGAAAAGTGATTCAAGAGGGTGTGGGCTCTGTATTTTTACGGGTGTTGGAAGATGCAGGTGTGTATAAAGCAACAGACGATGGTAAAGAAGCCTTTAAAAGATTTGTAGAGACACTTTAAATTGCACAGTGGGGAGTGAAATAAAATGGAATTTGAGAAGAAATTTTTTGGAGACTTGTCAGGAGAAACGGTTTATGAGTACACGCTCACAAATAGTCAGGGTGTGTCCTTGTCTGCTTTGAACTTAGGAGGAGTAGTGACTTCAATCAAAACACCAGACAAACGTGGAGCTCTAGCCAATATCACATTAGGTTTCGATAATGTGGAAGATTATTTAACTTATCGGCCTTTCTATGGTGCACTAGTAGGGCGCGTGGCAGGAAGAATTGCAAAAGGGGAATTTTCTATTGAAGGCAAAAAATATCAATTGCAAGTAAATGAAGGAGAGAACCATCATCACGGAGGAAACCCTGCATTTGAGTCTCACCTTTGGGAAGTTTCTATAGAAGAAGAGGAAGCTGCTGCACATTTGATCTTTAAGTATTTTAGTCCAGCTGGAGAAAATGGATATCCAGGCAATGTTACTGTTACAGTAACGTACACGTTGTCCGAAGCCAATGAATGGAAAATCACTTATGAAGCTGAAACGGATGAGCCTACTTTATTCAATCCTACCAATCATGTGTACTTTAATTTGACGGGCGACCATACTAAAACCATTCGTGATCATGAACTGCAAATCAATAGTGACTTAGTAGGAGAATTGAAAGAGGATGGAATTCCAACAGGGAAAATGCTGCCTGTTAATGATACTGATTTTGATTTGAGAGAAGCTGCACCGTTGAGTAGAGGAATCGACAGCGAACACCCTCAATTAGAAAGCAACGAGGGATTTGACCATCCATTTTTCTTATCGCATAGAGGCTCTCAACCAGATGCTGTATTATATGATCCTGAAAGTGGCAGAAAAGTTGTTGTTACAACGGATTGTGATGCGGTAGTTATTTTTACTCACAATGGGGTCAGCGGTGATTACCGAATCGATGGAAAAACAGTTCAGCCATATGCAGGAGTAGCGATGGAAACACAAGCTATGCCGGACGCGATCAATCAAGAAAATTTCGGGGATGTCATCTTGTATCCAGGTGAACCATTCCGATCCGAAACCATTTATCAATTTGAATAAAAAGAGGACTTAGAATAAAGTCAGAAAAGTGGTGATAAAATGGCGACGATTAAAGAAATCGCTGAAAAAGCTGGTGTATCCAGCGCAACAGTTTCACGTGTATTGAATTATGATGAGAGTCTTTCCGTCAGCGATGATACTAAAAAACGCATTTTTGAGACAGCAGAAAATTTGAATTATTCTAAATTCCAAAAGAAGAAAAAGCTGAAACAAGGGAAAATTGCCATTGTACAATGGTATACAGAAAAAGAAGAACTCAATGATTTGTATTATTTATCGATCCGCTTAGGGGTGGAGAAAAAAGCAGCAGAAGAAGGGTATGAAATCGTTCGGCTGTTTCAAGATTCAAAGTCTGAGATAACTTCAGAGGTATCGGGGATCATAGCTATTGGAAAATTCAGTGAGCAAGAAATCAACAAGCTGAGTAAATGGACAAAAAATATTTGTTTTGTAGATTCAAATCAGCTGTCTCGTAAATTAGATTCTGTCGAAGTAGATTTTGAGCAGGCAGTTTCAGAAGTTGTGGATTATTTAATAGATCATGAACATCAGAAAATCGGTTTTATCGGAGGACAAGAAAGTTATGCAGATCAATCGGCTGTAGTTGCTGATAAACGACAAATGATTTTCGCACAGTTGCTCGATAAACAAGCCTTGTATAATGAAAAGTACTTTTTTGTGGCTGATTCTTATCATGTCAGTGAGGGGGAAAAAACGATGCAGCAAGCAATCGATTTTCTAGGTGATGACTTTCCAACGGCTTTTTTTGTAGCTAATGATGCATTAGCTATAGGTAGCTTAAGAACTCTGCAGGAAAATAGCGTGTCAGTTCCAGATGATGTATGTATTATCGGCTTTAACGATGCAAGTGTAGCGAAATATGTCTTTCCCACATTAAGCACGGTAAGAGTTGAAACAGAACTGATGGGAGAAACAGCGTTTGAACTTCTGATAGATCGGATGACTACAGAGCGAACAGTCGCTAAAAAAATTACTCTGACAACGGAATTGATGGTGCGAGAAAGTTCACAAAAATAATTGTTGCATGCAATAAAGAGAGCCTAATTAGACTCTCTTTTATTGTATACAGATAATAAACTTTGAGTGACTGCTTCTTCGGGCTATAAGTTCCTTAAAATTACTTAACCAACCCTGCTTTTTTAAAAGCATCATCTTGAGGTTCATAACCTATTGCGATTCTTGCTTGATCGATATCTAAGCGCGGGAATGTATTGTTGGATAGACCATTCACTACTAATGCCGGTTCTTTAAGTTCAGCTTTCAAGCAGCAATCCATTAAGTGACACATGTCACGATTGGATAAGTACATAGCTAACCCGCTGACATCTGTATTTGCGTCAAATTCGCTGTCGTCTTCTTTATAGTCTCCAATCCGTAAACCAATTGATTCCACGCCTTGTTCAAAAGCAAAATAAGAAGCTAGAGCTTCGATATAAACTTTTGATACACCATACAAGTCGCTAGGACGAGGGATATCAGAGATTTTTACTTGTACATTGGAAGGATAAGCATCTGAAGCATGAATAGAACTTGCATAGATGACACGTTTTAATGACGAACTTTTCGCTGCTGCATCAAATAAGTTGTATGGAAGTTTATAATTCAAGTCCAATAAACTATCATAAAAATTAGCAGTTGCATCTGCTTGTCCGGCCAATTGAATCACATAATCAATACCCTCTAACAGACCATCCCAACTGTTTTGTTCTACCAAATCTAATTCTTTGATTTCCATTTCTTTGAACAATTCTTTTTCCTTATCATCAAAGGATCGGTTTACTAACACTAATTCATGATTCGGATGTAAATGTTCAGCTAGATTTTTTCCGATACTTCCAGTAGCACCTGTGATTAAAATTTTTGCCATAGTCGTTCCTCCCGAAATTGAAATAATATTCAAGAAAAGTTATCTAAAAAAGGCAGACCAAAATTTCTTATGGTCTTGCCTTTTTTTGAATACCCATCAAATGTCATTCTTTTATTTATTATTCTGTGACAATAAAAGAATTCATCTTAGTGGTTGTCGTTTTTTTTATGATCCATATCATCTTTAAATTCGCCGACTTTTTTCTCTACGTCGCCTTTAGCTTTTTGTGCTTTTCCTTCGACTTGTTTGGACTTATCATCTGTCATATCGCCGTAAGTGTCTTTTGCGCCACCTACTGCTTTATCTTTTAGTCCTTCTGCTTTATCTTTCCAGCTTTCCTTTTTGTCTGCCATTCTTATTTCCTCCTCTTAGTAAATTTTATAAAAATAGGTTAAACCAATTGTTGGATCTGAATGCATGAACTATCTTATACCAAAATATTATCGCTTGAGAGGCAGAAAGGCAAATAAAAAGCCTTACAGGATAAAACTATGGTTGCAAAAGACAGAAAGTACGTAGTTGCTTAATATTCCCGCGTTTTTATGCTAAAATAATGGCATAGAGATTACGGAAATGAGGAAAATAGTGCATGAAATTATTGGCCATAGACACTTCTAATCAAGCAATGAGTATTGCAGTAATGGAAAACGAAACATTAATTGGCGAATTGACAACCAATTTAAAAAGAAACCACAGTGAACGTTTGATGCCTGCTATTGACGCATTAATGAAAGAACTGAGTTTGGAGATACAAGAAATCGATCGAGTTGCGGTGGCTAAAGGCCCAGGCTCTTATACTGGCTTACGAATTGGAGTAACAACTGCAAAAACATTAGCTTGGACATTGAACATAGAATTAACAGGTATTTCTAGTTTGAAAGTCCTCGCTGCAAATGTAAGCTTTACTGATCAGTATATTGTTCCTGTCATGGATGCCAGAAGAGGCAATATTTATACGGGATTGTATCAGTATCAAAAAGGTGTCCTGGTCGAGGCAGAGCCTGACACTCATATCTCAGCCGATAAATGGGCTGAATACTTGAGCCGCAAAGAAGGTCAATTTATTTTAGTAGGCGAAGACTATAGTAAACACTTGGAAACATTTGAAAAACAGTTAATGGGACGTGTCAGTATTGCATCACCGCAACAACAAGTACCAAAAGCTAGTGTGCTGGGAATATTAAGCTTATCTAGTGAAGTTGAGGAGGTTCATACTTTTACTCCCGATTACTTGAAATTAGCTGAAGCTGAAGAAAATTGGCGTGCTGCACATCCTGATTTAGTGGAGGATAACTATGTTGAAAAAATTTAGAGATTGGTTAACCAGTGGAGTAAGTACAGTGTCTATTTCAGAAACGATACCTAAAACGAAAGTTTCCCATCGAATTCAGCTTAGTCAGTCTCATCTTATCTTGGGTGATGGAGCAATGTTTGAAACAGCGATTGGGGAGGACCGGGATGTAGAAACCTTATTGGCTATCCAGACCGCTTGTTACAATGGAGAGACGCCTTGGAACGCTTCTGCACTGCACCACGAATTAAAGCGAAATACAAATGCATTGTATATTGTGATTCGCCAAATTTCAAAACCAGTAGCCTTTATTGGTGCTTGGTTAGTGGAAAAAGAAGCTCATATCACCAATGTAGCAGTTGTTCCAGAATTTCAACGAAAAGGAATCGCTACATGGATGATACAGGAATTAGAGCGTATATCCGCGGCAGAAGGCATGGAAGTTCTCAGTTTAGAAGTGCGTGTATCCAATGAAAAAGCACAACGTTTGTATCACCAATTGGGATTTTCAGAAGGAAAAGTCAAAAAATTCTATTATTCAAACGATCATGAAGATGCTCTTGAAATGAGCAAACAACTTGTAAAAAGCGAGGTAGCCAGCCTTGAAAGATAATCAAGATTTATCAAGGTTTGGAGATGTACACCTATCTTTTGAACCAACAGATATCCCCCCTCCCAACAAGTTATTCGAACTGGCAAATGAAAATTACAGCACAGGCTCACCTTGGAGTGTCAGTGGGTTTGCAGAGGATTTAAAAACAGCTCATGCTTATTATGGAATGGTCTTATCTGATAAAGAATGTGTCGGTTTTGTAGGCTACCACAGCCTATTAGGAGAAGCTGAAATCACTAATTTTGTAGTAGCGAAGAACTTTCAGCGACGAGGGATAGCTTTAAGGCTGCTGCGAAGTTGCCTAGAAAAACTGTCTGCTGAGAAGGTTGAACAAGTCTTTCTAGAAGTTCGTGAAAGCAATCAAAGCGCAATCGGTTTGTATCAAAAAAGCGGATTTATGAATATCGGTACACGAAAGAATTATTATGCACAATCTAAAGAAAATGCTGTGATTATGCAACTAACCCTTAAATAACTTAAAGTCTAAAATGAGAAAGAGTGAAATAAATTAAAATGGAAAAGAAATTGATTCTTGCTATTGAATCGAGTTGTGATGAAACAAGCGCATCGGTTGTAGAAAATGGAGATACTGTTTTATCCAATATCGTAGCTTCCCAAATAAAAAGTCATATGCGTTTTGGAGGAGTTGTTCCAGAGATTGCCAGCCGGCACCATGTAGAACAGATTACACAGATCATTGAAGAAGCGATGGAAGAAGCTGACGTTACCTATGAAGATCTAGCTGGAGTAGCCGTCACTGAAGGACCTGGTTTAGTTGGTGCTTTATTGATCGGAGTAAATGCTGCCAAAGCAATTGCTTACGCACACAAATTACCTTTAATCGCTGTCAATCATATGGCCGGTCACATCTATGCCAATAAATTTGTGCACACTATGAGATTCCCACTAATGGCGCTTGTAGTAAGCGGTGGGCATACTGAATTGGTTTATATGGCTGAAGACGGTTCTTACGAAATTGTAGGCGAAACCCGAGATGACGCAGCCGGAGAAGCGTATGACAAAATCGGCCGTGTTCTAGGACTGCCGTATCCGGGTGGGAAAGCTATCGATCAAATGGCCCATGAAGGCCAAGACGTTTACAATTTTCCAAGAGCTATGATCAAAGAAGATAATTATGATTTTAGTTTCAGCGGACTGAAAAGTGCTTTTATCAATAAAGTGCATAACGCTCAACAAAAAGGGGAAGAATTGAATAACAATGATTTAGCGGCTAGCTTCCAAGCTAGTGTGGTCGAAGTATTGGTCACAAAAACTCTGCGAGCTGCTAAAGAATATCGTGTCAAACAGCTTCTTTTAGCAGGCGGTGTAGCAGCTAATAAAGGTTTGAGAGAAGCTCTTATGAAAGCTATGAAAGAAGAACTTCCTGAAGTAGAGTTGGTTATTCCGCCACTCTCTCTATGTGGAGATAATGCCGCTATGATAGGGGCTGCGGGATTTGTGGAACTGACTAAACATCAATTTGCAGGATACGAGTTGAATGCAAAACCTGGTCTATTGTTAGGCTGATTCTCAATAAAAAATAAATCATCCGGAAGTTAGAAATGTTTGTTATTCTAACTTTCGGATTCTTTGTATTTATATTAATAAAAAGGACTTTTTATTTTATTTTAAGTTTAAAACACGAACTATAAATTATAATACGATTAGAAATGTAAAGTTTTTAAATCTTTGCTTATTTTTTTGTTGTAAGATGTGTTCATGAAAGATCATACGAAACAAAAAACTTTGGGGGTAAAGAGTGTGAATAAAAGAAAAGTAACAGGAATAATGTCATTCGGATTAGTTTCGGGATTAATGCTTGCAGCTTGTGGAAACGAAACAGAAGCAACAGATAACGGCAGCACAGAATCTATAGAAACGAGCGATTATTCCATTGTGATGGTAACTGACAGTGGTGGAGTTGATGATGGTTCCTTTAACCAATCTGCATGGGAAGGTATGATTGAGTGGGGGGAAGAAACAAATGGTCTTGAAGGTGAGAACTATGCGTACATTGCTTCTAATGAAGATTCAGAATACATACCCAACTTAAATCAAGCCATCATGAATGACTTTGATATCATTTTTGGTGTTGGATTTAAATTAAAAGATTCTATTAAAGAAATTGCTGCAGGCAATCCTGAGCAGCAATTTGTGATTACCGATGATAGTATAGAAGGACTTGATAATGTAGCTTCAGTTCTTTTTAAAGATCAAGAAAATGCATTCCTAGCAGGAGTTTCTGCTGCACTATCAACTGAAACAGGGAAAATCGGATTTGTAGCTGGACAAGAAAGTGAAGTTTTAGATCGATTTGAAGCCGGCTTTTTAGCAGGAGTTCAGGCAGCGGATCCAAGTGTTGAAGTTCAAGTAGAGTATGTCGGCTCTTTTGCAGATACATCAAAAGCCAGACAAATTGCCGCAGGAATGTATTCTAACGGAATCGATGTGATTTACCAAGGAGCAGGAGATGCTGGTAATGGTGTCTTTTCTGAAGCAAGAGATCGTATGAATGCCAACCCGGATGAGCAAATTTGGGTCATCGGTAGTGATCGTGATCAAACAGAAGAAGGGAACTATGGAGGCGGTAATTTAACATTAACGTCTTCCATTAAAGGTTTAGGAACAGCTATCAAATCAGTTGCGCATGATACAATGGAAGGCAATTTCCCAGGAGGTAAAATCACTCAATTAGGACTGAAAGAAGAGGCTATCTATATGACACGAGGCAATTTGAGCGAAGAGGTCTGGACAGCTGTTGAAGAATTCAAAGAGCAAATTATCAATGGGGACATTGTTGTACCGACAAATCCTGATGAAGTGACTGCGCCAGAATAAAGGCATGCGAACGGGTACAAATTTGAAGACATTTGCAGGAGGAAACGATGAAAAGAGTCATTATTGATACAGATACAGCTGGAGACGATACAATAGCTATTCTAACAGCGCTGCACTACTTTAAAGTTGAAGGAGTAACGGTGGCTGGAGGGAATGTCGACTTTGAACAAGAAGTAGAAAATGCGCTTTACACAGTTCAAATGGCAAAATCTGACTACCATGTGCCGGTATACAAAGGCTATGAAAGACCCATTATGGCAGTTGGAGTAGAGAAGCATATTACGATTGAGGATATTCATGGGAAATATGGCATGGGCGATTCTTATTTTGAAAAAACCGAACAACGTCCTGAAAAAGAACACGCTGTTGATTTCATTATTGATACAGTCAAAGCAAACCCCGGCGAGATCTCTTTATTGGCGATTGCTCCTCTAACCAATATTGCGATGGCCATCAAAAAAGATCCTACAATTGTTAAAGACATCCCTCATCTTTATATTATGGGAGGTTTAAACAATACGTTAGGAAATATTACGGCAGCAGCAGAGTATAATTTCTATGTAGATCCAGAAGCTGCCAGAATTGTCATGCATTCTGGTGTTCCTATCACTATGGTGGGCTGGGATATGTGTAAAAAACATTCCGTAATGAAAAAAGAGGACCAAACGGAGATTCAAGCGCTAGGAACAGCAGGATCTAAATTTTACATGGATGTAAATAGTGCAGTTATACGTTATGATCAAGAAATTCATAAGTTAGACGGGATTACTCACCCTGATACATTACTCGTTGCTATAGCTGCAGATGAAAGTATCATGACAGGCTCTGATATGTATTATGTAGATATTGAAGTACATGGTGAGCTGACCAGAGGCTACGATTTAGTGGATGTCTCAAACTTTACCGGCAAAACACCGAATGTGCGTGTGTGTGAAGAAGTAGATAGAGACAAATTTAAAGCCAGTTTATTAGATGTTTTAAAAGCTATTTAGATAGAAAAAGAAGCAGCGACCTCCAAGTTAGAGTGAAATCTAATTTTTTGTGGGGGTTGCTTTTTCTGTGGCGGAGTAAAGGGTGTATTTTGAAGTGAGTTTGAACATCAAGGTTAAAGTTGTCTTGATGAAGAAAGAGGCTTGAACATCAAGGTTGAAGTTGTCTTGATGAAGAAAGAGGCTTGAACATCAAGGTTAAAACCGCCTTGATGAAGAATTGAGATTGAACATCAAGAGTAAAACCGTCTTGATGAAGAATTGAGATTGAACATCAAGAGTAAAACCGTCTTGATGAAGAATTGAGATTGAACATCAAGAGTAAAACCGTCTTGATGAAGAATTGAGATTGAACATCAAGAGTAAAATCGTCTTGATGAAGAAAGAGGTTTGAACATCAAGGTTAAAACCGCCTTGATGAAGAATTGAGATTGAACATCAAGAGTAAAACCGTCTTGATGAAGAAAGAGGCTTGAACATCAAGGTTAAAACCGCCTTGATGAAGAATTGAGATTGAACATCAAGAGTAAAACCGTCTTGATGAAGAAAGAGGCTTGAACATCAAGGTTAAAACCGCCTTGATGAGGAATTGAGATTGAACATCAAGGTTAAAACCGCCTTGATAAAGAATTGAGATTGAACATCAAGAGTAAAACCGCCTTGATGAAGAATTGAGATTGAACATAAAAAGTAAGATTGGCTGGTTTGAGTCCGGTATTCAACCGAACTCAAACCAGCCAATCAGCTGTATAATAAGAACTCTAACTATTAGGGCACCAAGCCAACCCGAGCTTCTTATTTAAAGGACTTCTTAGATTAGTTCTTCAAGAGCTAACGTCGTTTCTTCCCATTCTTCCATGAGTGTTTCATACTGTTCATTCAACAGTTGAAGTTTATCATTGATTTCTTGGACTTTTAAATGATCTTCATAGACTTCTGGTTTGGTCAATTCAGTTTCTAAATTTTCGATACTAGGCTCCAATTCAGAAGTTTCCTGTTCAATGGCTTCTATTCGACGGGTCAGCTGTCGAACCAATTTTTGATTTTCTTTATTGATTTCACGTTTTTTTGAAGGGGCGGTAGAAGCGGAATCTTTCCCAGAACTGTTTTCCGTTCCCTGTGCTTCTTCATCTGCAAGTCGTTTCAATTCTTCTTGCTCAGCTTTTTTTTCTAGATAGTAATCATAATCGCCTAAGTAAGCTGTGCTTCCTTCTGCAGATAGTTCAATTACTTTAGACGCAATCCGATTGATGAAATAGCGGTCATGAGAAACAAAAAGCAGTGTGCCGTCGAAATCAATCAACGCATTTTCAAGTACTTCTTTACTATCTATGTCTAAATGGTTTGTAGGTTCATCCAGAATTAAGAAGTTGTCTTGATTCATAGACAATTTGGCTAATGCCAAACGAGCTTTTTCTCCACCGCTTAAAGAAGTGACGGCTTTTTCAACATCTTCTCCAGAAAATAAAAAGCTGCCTAAAATAGATCGGATGTCTTTTTCGGGAGTAGTAGGGTGTTCATCCCAAAGTTCGGCCAATACAGATTTAGAAGAATGCAATTCAGCTTGTTCTTGATCGTAATAGCCAACTTCCACATTTGTTCCGTATCGCTTTTCACCTTTCATAAGAGGGAGTTCTTCGAGTAAGGATTTCAGCAGCGTGGATTTTCCCACACCGTTTGGTCCGACTAAAGCTATAGCATCGTATTTTCGGATATCCATATTGATCGGTTCAGATAAAATCGTTTGGTCATATCCGATAGCTCCGTTTTGTAATGACATTACGACATTTCCGCTTTCTTTGGCAGGGTGGAAACTGAATGTAGCTGATTTTTCTTCACCTTGAGGTTTATCTAAACGGTCTATTTTTTCCAATTGTTTCCGACGGCTCTGAGCACGTTTGGTAGTAGAAGCGCGGACTAAGTTGCGGTTTACAAAATCTTCTAACTTGGCAATTTCTTTTTGCTGTTTCTCAAATTCTTTCCATTCTTTTTCAAGTTGTGCCGCTTTCAAGTCTAAATATTTACTATAATTTCCTTTATAATGGTGCATTTTTTGACGGCTTAAGTCATAGACTTCGTTAACTACTTTATCTAAGAAATAACGGTCATGAGAAACGATCAGCAACGCACCAGTATAAGTTTGCAGGTAGTTCTCTAACCAGTTTAATGTTTCGATATCCAAATGATTGGTAGGCTCATCTAAAATCAATAAGTCTTTTTTTTGCAGCAATAATTTCGCTAAAGCTAAACGCGTTTTTTGGCCACCTGAGAGTTGATTGATGGATTTAGCATAATCCTCTTCAAAAAAGCGGAAACCATGTAAAACAGAGCGGATCTCTGCTTCATAACCATAACCATTTTGCTCTCGAAAATCGTGCTGCATTTGATCATACTGTTTTAAGGTTTCATGATAGAGTTCCTCGTCGGCTAATAAAGAAGGATCCCCTAACATTTCTTCGGTATGACGCATTTTCTTTTCTAATTGGATCACATATTGAAAAACTTCCAACATTTCATCCCAAATGGATTGAGTAGAATCAAGGCCAGTATTTTGTGCTAAGTAGCCGATAGTCACTTGTTTTCCTTTTGAAATCTGTCCAGCATCCGGAGGTTCAATATCTGCGATGATTTTTAACAGAGTTGATTTGCCGGCACCGTTTCGTCCCACAAGGGCAATACGTGAATTTTCTTGTACTTCTAAATAAATATTCTCAAACAACACATCTGCACCAAAATAACGTGCGACGTGTTGAGCTTGTAATAGAATCATTTTGTTGTCCTCATTTCTTATCTCTGCTCTTTCACTTAGTTTAGCATATTCTGTCTTTAAGTGGGAGAGTGTCTGGAAGGCAGTACTAACAAAAAGAAAGCCGGTTCACAATATTCTTTGTGAATTTTGTATGGATAGGAAAATAAGTGTAAAAAAAAAAGGAAATGACCGTTTAAAAAAGCTGGCAATTTAATAAGAAGATGTTATAATCTTATTATGTGAAACTCGACAATTTGTGAAACAAATCATTTGTTAACGAATATTGTGAATTTTGAATAAAAGAAAGTGAGTGAAGTGAACGATGAGTTCAACTAATACAATACCTAAAGCAACGGCAAAGAGATTACCGATTTATTATAGATATTTACGGTATTTGCATGAAGATGGAAAAGAACGTGTGTCATCAACTGAATTAAGTGAAGCTGTGAAAGTAGATAGCGCTACGATTCGACGCGATTTTTCATATTTCGGGGCTCTAGGAAAAAGAGGTTATGGTTACGATGTTGAAACGCTGATGCATTTTTTCAGTAAAACATTGAAACAAGACCGACTAACGAACGTGGCATTAATTGGTGTGGGTAACTTAGGACATGCTTTATTAAATTACAATTTCCATCAAGGGAACAACATGCGCATCAGTGCTGCCTTTGATATCAACAAGGATATTGTAGGAACGATTCAATCTGGAGTACCGGTTTATCCAATGGAAGACATGGTACAACAGTTGAAAATGCAACAAATCGATGTAGTTATGCTGACTGTGCCTACTTCAGCAGCTCAAGATGCTGCAAATAATCTCGTTGAAGCTGGCGTTAAAGGAATACTGAACTTTACACCGATTCGTATTTCCGTACCAGAAGAAGTTCGAGTACAAAACGTGGATTTAGCGAATGAATTGCAGACTCTTATCTATTTTATCGATCACTATAAAGCAGACTCAGACAGTGATGATACTTTATTGCTATTAGATTAAAAAAAAGCAACAAACCTATTTACGGTTTGTTGCCTTTTTTTAGTTTGAGATAGATTTGTAAAATCTTCGTAGCTCTTACCACATCTCGTGTGGCAAACAATACAAAAATGATAGAGAAGAATCCCCAACCAAATTCACCAACGTAGTCAGTTGCAAACCAGATAAAAATAGCTGCAAGAACATAATTGAAAACAATTTGAATAATAAAATCTCTTTTTTTCATGAACGTTAAAAGTTCCTTTCTACTATAAACACTATTAGTATAGCCATAAGTTAGCTACTGTAACGGTAGCATTCATTAAAGCGTGAGCAATAATTGGAGCAGCAATCGATTTTGTTTTCCAGTACAAATAGCAGAAAACAAATCCCATAATCGAATAAAGCAAGTAATGACCATCAAAGTGAATAAAGGCAAATATCAATGAACTGATCACAGCAGCACCGATTCCTCCAGTAATGTCATAAAGATAACCAAAGATAGCTTTCCTAAATACAAACTCTTCCATAATAGGACCAAAGATAGCTACTAGAATCAAGAAAATAGGGTATTTATTCACAGTGAAAACGAGCTCTGCAGTGTTTTGTGACCCTAAAGGTGTATTGAGCAAGAATGTTTCGATAAATACAGCTAAGTATTGACCAACAAAAGCTAAAAACATTCCTCCTACTCCCCAAAAAATAATCGATTTTTTAGAATTGCTGGGCGTTTTCTCTAGACTATTATCAAATGTAGACCGATGATTAACGATAAACATTAGGATAGCTCCAATCACGAAACCGGCGATAGTACCATAAATGCTGGCGTCTGCTACAGCTTTAGCTGGTACAAAAAACAACACTATCACTGGGAAAAATTGAGCTATAATATAGATGAGAATGATTTTTGCATATGGAGACTTAATTAAATTCTTCATGTGTTTAAAACCTTCTTTAAGTAATTATTTACAGTTGCACTAAAAAAGAACAAGACTATATAAAGTGAGCAATGCACCTTTGTAATGGTACTGCATTTGGACGTAAAACAGTTTTAAAAAAAGATGTTCAATAAACAGTATAACATAAGTCTCATACCACTAAAGCAATTTTTGCTTTCTTCTTGAAGTATTTCTTTCTTAAATAAAAGGGCACTCTTTTTCTTTTTCAAGAGTAAAAAATACTTGCAAAATTTTTACAGTTTGATATGATGAAGAAGTGATTTAGCACTCTTTTAGAGTGAGTGCTAACAAAGAAAAACTATAATTGGAGGGATTTACGTGTTAAGACCTTTAGGAGATCGTGTCATCATTAAAGTCACAAAAGAAGAAGAAACAACAGCAAGTGGTATCGTTTTGGCTGGTACAGCAAAAGAAAAACCACAAACTGGTGAAGTAGTTGCTGTTGGTGCTGGGCGTATACTCGATAACGGAACAAAAGCTGAGCTTTCAGTTGTCGTTGGAAATACAGTATTTTTCGAAAAATACGCTGGTTCTGAAGTGAAGTATGATGGTACTGAATATTTAGTGATCAAAGAGAGCGATATCATCGCAATCGTAGACTAAACGTAAATAAAGACATGTACACGAATAAAAATCAATCTGATGAGGTGAAAGAAAATGACTAAAGATATTAAATTTTCTGAAGACGCACGTGCTGCATTATTACGTGGAGTAGATAAATTAGCAGATACTGTTAAAGTAACACTTGGACCCAAAGGAAGAAATGTAGTTTTAGACAAATCTTACGGTTCGCCATTAATCACTAATGATGGAGTGACGATCGCAAAAGAAATCGAATTAGAAGACCGCTTTGAAAACATGGGAGCTCAATTAGTTTCTGAAGTAGCTTCAAAAACCAATGATACAGCTGGTGATGGTACAACTACTGCCACTGTTTTAACCCAAGCGATTGTTCGCGAAGGAATGAAAAACGTTACTGCAGGCGCAAACCCGGTAGGGATTCGAGCTGGAATTGAATTAGCCACTAAAGTAGCTGTTAAGGAATTATTAGCTGTTTCTCGTAAAGTGGAAACAAAAGAATCCATTTCACAAATCGCTTCTATCTCTTCAGGAGATCCAGAAATCGGTGCTTTATTAGCAGACGCTATGGAAAAAGTGGGCAACGATGGTGTTATCACGATCGAAGAATCTAAAGGAATCGAAACTGAACTAGATGTTGTAGAAGGTATGCAATTTGATCGTGGATACTTGTCACAATACATGGTTACAGATAACGATAAAATGGAAGCTAACTTAGAAAATCCATACATTTTGATTACCGATAAAAAAATCTCAAACATTCAAGATATTCTTCCATTATTGGAACAAATCTTGCAACAAGGTCGTCCGTTGTTGATTATTGCTGAAGATATTGATGGCGAAGCATTGCCTACATTAGTCTTGAACAAATTACGCGGTACCTTCAATGTTGCAGCTGTTAAAGCTCCTGGATTTGGGGATCGTCGTAAAGCGATGTTAGAAGACATTGCTATTTTAACTGGTGGTACTGTAATCACAGAAGACCTAGGTCTTGAATTGAAAGATACTACAGTAGAACAATTAGGACATGCAAGTAAAGTGGCTGTTACTAAAGATGCGACAACTATTGTAGAAGGCGCTGGTTCAACAGATACGATCAGCCAACGTGTAGCATTATTGAGAGCTCAAGCAGAAGAAACAACTTCTGAATTTGACAAAGAAAAATTACAAGAACGTATTGCAAAATTAGCTGGTGGAGTTGCCGTTATTCGTGTGGGTGCTGCAACAGAAACTGAATTAAGAGAACGTAAATTACGTATTGAAGATGCTTTGAATGCAGCACGTGCAGCTGTTGAAGAAGGAATCATCGCTGGTGGTGGGACTGCTTATATCAACGTTCAAAGCAAAGTTGCTGAAATTGAAGCTGTAGGCGACGTTGCAACAGGTGTGAAAATCGTTGTTCGTGCGTTAGAAGAGCCAATTCGCCAAATCGCTGCAAATGCAGGAATGGAAGGTTCAGTAATTGTTGAAAAAATGAAAACTGCTGAACCAGGTGTTGGATACAATGCGGCAACAGACGAATGGGTAAACATGATTGAGGCTGGAATTACAGACCCAACTAAAGTGACTCGTTCAGCTCTACAAAATGCTGCAAGTGTAGCGGCATTATTGTTAACGACTGAAGCCGTAGTAGCAGATCATCCAGAACCAGCAGCACCAGCAGCTCCAGGAATGGACCCAAGCATGGGCGGTATGATGTAAGAAAGTTATTTTAAGATTATTGAACAAGGGAGTGAGGCAAAAGCCTCACTCCCTTGTTTTTTTCGATTATTTTCAGTTCTCCACTATTTAACGTTGGTAAGTAAAAATTCATTTCTTTACCAATGTTAGAATATACGAGAATTTTAGTGTTTATGGTTATCTCTGGATAGTAATCCAAAAAATTTCAAGCAGTATAAAGCACATAGACCAACGATGATATACACAATTTTAGATAAGAGAGTGTCTTGTCCGCCAAATAAAGTAGCTACTAAGTCAAATTCAAAAAGTCCAACCAACAACCAATTCAAACCACCAACGATCAATAAAGCTAAAGCAATACTGTCTAGAGTTTTCATCCGGTATCCCTCCCTGTTTAGTATGACTTTTAAATCACTCTAAAAATAACAGGGATACTGTTGATTGTCCAATGAATTGATTAGAAGAATATCTAACAGTTAAAGGTGTTTTATATTGGCTCTTCATCTTCTAGCGTTGGTAAAGAAATTTCCTCCGGCCTATGGTGTTGCTTATGGAAAGCCATGGGAACGCCTTGAGCTGAAAGCCACATCTCAAGGCTTGCAAGCTTCAAACTTAGCGTAACGGCTAAAGCCTAACGCTAAGTAATTCCCATTGCTTCCTTTTTCATGGCTACAACCAACCCCATAGTCCTCCATAAATTTCTAGGAATGAGCTTCTAAAAGGTTTAGAATTAAGTTTTTTTTACTTACCAACGTCAAATATTGTAGAACCTTTATATTCGATAGGCTAAACGCCTTGTTCCGCGCTCTCAATAATCATTGCGATGCCTATTCCGCCTCCTACGCATAGTGTGGCTAGGCCGCGCTTTTTGTTGTTTTGTTTCATCGCATTTAAAAGAGTGACTAAAATGCGTGAGCCCGAGGCGCCGATTGGGTGTCCTAATGCGATAGCACCGCCATGGATATTGACTTTCTCAGTAGGAAGTTCTAAATCGCGCACCAAAGCAATGCTTTGGGAAGCAAAAGCTTCATTGAATTCATATAAATCGATGTCTTCTTTTGTGAAATTCGTTTTTTCAAATACTTTTTGAACAGCAGTATATGGTGCATAACCCATGATTTCAGGATCGGTTCCCACTTCTGAATACCCTTTGATCGTTGCTAAATAAGGGATGTTTCGTTTTTCAGCTTCAGTTTTAGCCATCAGCAAGATTGCGGCTGCACCGTCGTTAATGCCTGAAGCATTTCCAGCTGTTACGGTTCCCTCTTTTTTAAAAGCCGGACGTAGTTTTTGCAATTTTTCTATGGTTGTTTCTTTGCGAGGATATTCATCGTCTGAGATGAGTTGTGTTTCACGTTTTATTTGGACAGATACTGGAACGATCTCATCCTTGAACCAGTCATTTTCTTGAGCTGTTGCGGTTTTGATTTGTGAATCCAAGGCAAATTGGTCTTGTTCTTTACGGCTCACATGATACCGTTCAGCCACATTTTCAGCTGTGATTCCCATATGCTGCTGATTGAAAGCATCTGTCAGACCATCATGTACCAAGCTGTCGACGGAGTTGGTATCGCCTAATTTGCTGCCAAAACGTTGATTTTTTAATAAATAAGGAGCTTGAGACATATTTTCTGTTCCACCAGCCAACACGACTTTGGCATCTCCAACTTGAATAGCTTGGCTGGCTAAAATAACAGCTTTTAATCCTGAACCGCACATTTCATTTACCGTCATAGCAGGGATAGTATTGGGAATTCCAGAATGAATAGAGATTTGGCGTGCAGGGTTTTGTCCCAAACCTGCCTGTAAGACATTACCAAAAATCACTGAGTCCACATCTTCCGGCTGCAAATGAGAGCGGTGTAAGACTTCTGTAGCAGCCACGGTGCCCAGTTGAACAGCTGAAGTATCTTTAAATTGACCTCCTAAAGACCCGATTGGTGTACGGACTGCACTGACAATTACTACTTCTTCCATAATTGATCTCCTCCAACTAATTTTTATACGATTAAGTATTGATACGTCTATTTTACGATAAACTGAGCCGAATACACTATAAGATTTCCTTAAAACTATCATTTTGCCCAATTTCATAAGTTATTGTTAAATTTCATTTGTCTCAGTTGTGTTTTCAAGAAAGTTGTTTTATCGTTAAAGATGGAGAAGATTCGGAGAGCAATTGATTACGAATAAAAGGGGAGATCAACTTGAATATAGGGATAGATAAAATTGGTTTTTATACACCTCATACATTTATTGATATGGAGAAGTTGGCAGAAGCTCGAGGAGTGGATCCAGCAAAATACACGATTGGTATCGGACAGGAACAAATGGCCGTTTCACCGGTTACTCAAGATTCAGTAACATTAGCTGCAAATGCAGCCTTAAGAATATTAGATAAAGAAAATTTGGAAAAAATCGATTTGGTTATTTTTGGTACAGAATCAGGAGTCGATAGCTCTAAATCAGGAGCTGTTTATGTGCATGATTTGCTGGGCATTCAATCCAGCGCTCGTTCGATTGAAATCAAACAAGCCTGTTATGGAGCTACAGCAGGAATCCAGTTAGCTAAAGGGCATATTGCTTTGAATCCAGAGAGTCAGGTATTGGTATTAGGTTCAGATATTTCTAGATACGGCTTGAGAACTTCAGGAGAAGTAACTCAAGGAGCCGGAGCTGTAGCAATGGTCATTAGTGCTGACCCTCGTATTTTAAGTTTAGGCGACCAAAGTGCTTATCTGACAAATGATATCATGGATTTTTGGAGACCAACTTATTCGGATACCGCTTATGTAGACGGCAAATTTTCAAACGAACAGTACATTGCTTTCTTTTTAAACACCTGGGAACAATTCAAATCACAATTAGATATGACGATAGCGGATTTTGAAGCCCTGTGTTTCCATTTGCCTTATACAAAAATGGGTATGAAAGCGATGCGGGAAATATTTGATGAAGGTACTGAAGAAGATCAAAAACGGTTAACGAACCATTACCAAAAGAGTACGGTGTACAACAAAAGTGTTGGAAATATCTATACAGGTTCATTGTATTTGAGTTTGATTTCGTTACTGGAACAGGACGTCAGCTTAAAAGCTGGAGATCGAATTGGATTGTTTAGTTATGGTTCTGGAGCAGTTGGTGAATTCTTTACTGGAATACTTCAATCGGAATTCAGAAATGCTTTAGCAGAAGCGGATCATAAGAATTTATTTGCGGAACGAGAAGAAGTTTCGATTGAAAAGTATGAAGCGATTTTTAGTGAAACATTGCCAGTAGATGGATCAAATCTACAACTGGATATCGAAAAAGACCCAGCAATGATTTGTGTTGCGGGAATCAAAGAGCATAAGAGAGTGTATGTCAATAAAAGCAGATAATCTCAAAAAAGGCAATCCCAAAATAAACAGGGGCTGCCTTTTTTGAGATTCAGTTTATGAAGCAGACCCTAAAACATCTAATCCTACTTGAATTTAGAGACAGCTCCTCTTTTTATTGACGGTATTCTTTTAACAATTTCTCAGCAGTGGCTAAATTCATGTTTTCAGCTTGTTTTAATTTACGCGACAACCAGTTGATTTCTTCGCCTTTAGCGCCTGCACTGATAGCCAAAGAGCGAGACTGCAATCCCATATGTCCTTTTTGAATGCCGTCTGTGACGAGTGCTTTGACAGCCGCTAGATTTTGAGCCAAGCCAACAGACACGATGATTGATTCCAATTCAGCTGCATTTTCATAGTGCAAAATAGTTTTGGTCATTTTAGCGGCTGGATGGAATGAGATTGAACCACCAACTGTTCCGATGGGTAAAGGAAGCGTCAAACTCCCTAACAAGTCGCCATTTTTCGCTTTCTCCCATTTGGTCAATGAACGATACTGACCACTTCTGGAGGCATATGCATGGATACCAGCAGAAATAGCGCGCCAGTCATTCCCGGAAGCAATAATAACGCCATCAATTCCATTCATAATGCCTTTGTTGTGCGTCACAGCACGATAAGGATCCGCATAAGCAAATTGGTAAGCGTCAATGATGCGGTCACGCACTTCTTCGCCGCTAAACTTTCCTTTTTGCAACTGCTCAACTGGAATGCGGCAAGTAGCAGTTGCCAGACATTCTGTCGCATAATTGGAAAGAATCCCCATCAGTGCCCGGCTCTGCGCCAAATCCTCTACGTAAGGAATAATGCCTTCCATCATCGTATTGATAATATTGGCTCCCATGGCTTCTAAGGTTTTAACATGCAAATGAAGCACAATAAATTCAGGCGCATATTCTAGTTCGTCAGCTTTAATATGGCGAATGTCTAGTTTTACGGCTCCGCCCCCGCGTTTCACAATAGAAGGGTGAGCTTCATTAGCTATCTGTAAGATCTCAGCTTCTTTTTCAGCAAGCAATTGAAGAGTTTCCGTTATGTGTGGGGGATTCTTCAAAGCCACCTGACCGATCATTGTCCGATCAGTCGTAGTCGTTGTAAAACCACCAGTGTGCTTGACGATTTTCGCAGCTGAACTGGCAGCGGCAATCACAGAAGGTTCTTCGATTGCCATCGGAACCACATATTCTTTGCCATCAATCAAAAAGTTTAAAGCAACTCCGTAAGGCAATTCATAAGTGGCCAGCTGGTTTTCAATCATATTGTCCGCTACGTCATTGGACAAATGCAACCCTGATTCCAACTGACTTTTTTCTTCGGCAGATAAAACTCCAGCTTGTCTTAAAGCAGAGATACGGCTAGATTTAGTTTTAGCATAAAACTTATTTAAATACGAGTAGTCCATCATAATCTCCTTTGAACAGTGATGTGTATAGATTTATAGTAGCACATTCAAAAAAACTAAGCACCAGTAAAGAAAATTAGTTTAAAAAACAAGTCAATTGATGAGGTAGTTATGACAAAGCTATAGGTTTAAATGATAGTGTTGGTGTAGTTAATAAAAGAGCAGATAAATTAGATGGGATTATTAGATAGATGGGGATTAGCTCATAGAATAATCGGTAATCAGGTTTCTTTTATGAGATAGAGAGGAGTTAACTCATAAAAGGACCGGGAAATAGGGGTTCAATTATTAGATAGAACGGGGTTAGTTCACAATAGAACTGGGAAATAGGATTCAATTATTAGATAGAGAGGCGTTAGCTCACAAATGAACTGGGAATCAGTATTCTATCATTAAATAGAGCGGGGTTAATTTACAAAAGAACTAGAAATCAGCAGCAATTGTTAGATAGCAAAAGCCTAGCTAACAAAAAAAGCAGGAATCCTTCTAGAATGATGAATTAACCTCTCCCTGCTAACTAGTGCAACGATGCGAAAAAAAGCCAAGCACTTTGAGAGGTTACTTTACCTGCTTAAGCACAATAACTCTTCAAAATCCTTAGCTACCTAAAATGCACATTAAAAACATTACCAACGAATCTTATCGATCGTCTCCAATAACAATTTTGTATTAGCTTCACTAAGACCCCAGTGAGTGATTTCCTCTTTAATATCCGGCAACTTGCCGCGCTCGCGGACGAATCCGTTCAATCGAGCAGCAATAGTAGATTGGATAAATGAGGATTCATCTGGGAAAAGATTTTTGATCACCTCAGTGGCTCCTTTAAAGCGCCTTAAAAAGTATTTTTGATGGTGATTTTCAGCTGTATAAAAGTGGTTGAAAGTTTGGAATTCAGTTTGGATTTCTTTTCCTTGGGCTTGCTCGTATTCGGAACGAATCTCTTTAGCCGTCTTATACTGTGTTTCATTTTGATAAAACAAAATAGAGATATACTGGCGCTCTTTATAAAAGCGATCTTTAGCAGCGTCGTGGTTTTCCCAAAACAAATGGACTAATTGATCATAAGAAATGATTTCAGGGTCAAAAGTGAGGTGTACTGTTTCAGAATGATTGCCTATTTTTCGATAAGTAGGATCCTTACTAGTTCCGCCAGCGTAACCGACTTCGGTTTGAATCACTCCAGGTAAACTTCCAAAAAAACTATCCGGGCCCCAGAAGCAGCCCATACTAAAAGTAGCTTGTTCTAGAACTGAAGCGTGCTCATTCAAGTCTGTCATTTTGCTCACCTCGCTATTTCTTTATTCCTCTTCCACAATATGCTGTACACGTCCTACTTGATCGCCTTCTTGAAGCATGACTTTGATGCCGTGCGGATGACTTTGACTGTTGGTCAAGAGACGTTTGACATGTCCACGAGTCAATTTTCCGGTACGTTGATCTTTTTTAAGAACGATATCGACCAGTGCCCCTATTTTAATAGTACTGCGTTTTTTTCCATCCATATTCAAATTGCTCCCTTATAACTAGTTTGTAGTTCCTATTATACAGAAAAGAAGCTGCGGGTTCTTCTTTTTTGCTGAATTCAAAATACCTATTCGTTAAAAATTATGGTAACATTGCGATGAAGCAGCTGTATGCAATCAGCAGAATGAGGAACAGGTGATGTGAAATGGTAACCATCAATGATATTGCCAAAAAAGCGGGGGTAGCTAAAAGTACAGTATCCCGCTATTTGAATGGCGGTTCGGTGAGTCAAAAAACAAAGGATAAAATAGAAAAAATAGTCAACGAAACAGGGTATTCACCCAATACATTTGCTCAAAGTTTAAAAGCTAAACACACTAAAATGGTTGGAGTCATTGTCCCCAGATTGGATTCTTATTCTGCAAATGAAGTCATCACCAGTATTGATAGAAAATTAACAGCAACAGGATATCAATTACTGATTACTAACACGGATCAAAGTGTTGAAAGAGAAATTGAAAATATTTATACATTGGCGAAACAAAAAGTCGCTGGAATTATTCTAATGGCTACGGTAGTGACAGAAGAACACCGGAAAGCTATCAAAGAAGTAGACGTGCCTGTGTTGCTGCTAGGGCAGCAAGCGGAAGGGTTGCATTCAATAGGGCATGAAGAATATAAAGCTGGATATGCAATGGGAAAACTTGCAGGCAGCTTAGGACATAAGGATTTTTTGTATTTTTCTGTCTTCAAAGAAGATATCGCAGTGGGCCAACTAAGAGCAAATGGAGTGCTGGAAGCATTGAGAGAATGGCCGGATAGTCAAACAGAGGTAATAGAAACCAGTTTTTCTTTCCAACAAGCTTATGAATTAGCCTTGGATATCTTGCCAAAAACCAAAGCTACTTATGTATTATGTGCCACAGACAATATTGCGATGGCTGTGTTAAAAGCAGCACATACTTTAAATTTAGCGATCCCGAAAGATTTTTCGCTTTCAGGGTTTGGAGGATATGAAGTGACATCTATTGTTTCGCCTTCTATTACCACAGTAAAATACGGGTACAAAGAACTTGGTGAAACTGCGGTAAATCAACTCTGCCACTTAATAAATGGAGAAAAAGCAGAAAAGAATGTACTGATTCCGAATACATTGATCAAAAGGGAATCCACAGTTCCAAAATAAATAATCAAGAGAAATCTCTTGACAACTCTTTTTGGAACCGGTATCATGAACGTAAATAGAACCGGTTCCAAAAAATAGGAGGGAATAAAAATGGCAACGAATAAAGAAATTGCTCAAGATGTGGTGGAAGCGCTAGGTGGAAAAGAAAATATTCAATCTGTTACCCATTGTGCAACGAGATTGAGAGTTATCGTCAACGACAAAGAAAAAATACAAGAAGATAAAGTAGACGATATCGAGAAAGTAAAAGGAGCCTTCTTCAATTCAGGACAATACCAGATTATCTTCGGTACTGGGACAGTCAATAAAATTTACGAAGAAGTAACCGGATTAGGTGTTTCGGAGCAAACTTCCGGAGAAACCAAAGCTCAAAAAAACGAAGGCAAAAATGGTTTCCAACGAGCTATTCGGACATTTGGAGATGTGTTTGTGCCGATTATTCCAGTATTGGTGGCCACCGGGTTGTTCATGGGATTGCGTGGATTACTGACACAAGAACAGGTTTTAGCTGTATTTGGTTTAGTTCCTGAAGACATTAGTGCGAACTTTTTATTGTATACTCAAGTTTTAACCGATACGGCTTTTGCGTTTTTACCAGCTTTAGTAGCGTGGTCTTCCTTTAAAGTTTTTGGCGGATCGCCAGTTATTGGTATTGTATTAGGCTTAATGCTGGTTAACCCAGCTCTTCCAAACGCTTATGAAGTAGCTGCTGGAACAGTAGATCCAATCACCATGTTTGGATTCATCCCCGTTGTTGGGTACCAAGGAACTGTATTGCCAGCCTTTATTGCTGGATTTATGGGTGCTAAATTTGAACGTATTGTACGCAAAAGAGTACCGGAATATCTTGATTTATTGATTACACCATTTGCAACGTTGCTTGTAATGAGTATTTTGTCATTATTCGTTATTGGACCTGTATTCCACTCATTAGAAACGGTTGTATTGGATGCAACGATTTGGTTGTTGCAATTGCCATTCGGTATTGCTGGATTGGTCATTGGTGGACTTAACCAATTGATTGTAGTCACTGGAGTACACCATATCTTTAATTTCTTGGAAGTACAGCTCTTAGCAAATACAGGAGTGAATCCATATAATGCGATTATCACATGTAGTGTAGCAGCTCAAGGTGGAGCAACATTAGCGGTAGGAATGAAAACAAAATCCAAAAAATTAAAAGCTTTAGCTTTCCCTTCTACTTTATCAGCGTTCTTAGGAATTACCGAGCCCGCTATTTTCGGGGTGAATTTACGCTATGTTAAACCTTTCTTATTTGGTTTAGTCGGTGGTGGAGTTGGCGGAATGTTGGCTGACTTATTGAACTTAGAAGGAACAGGGATGTCTGTTACGGTTATTCCTGGAGCATTGTTGTATTTAAACGAACAATTTATCTGGTACCTTGTAGTTAACGCAGTTGCAATTGCTGTAGCTTTCGCTTTAACGTATCTGTTCGGATTTTCAGATAAAGAAGTTGCAAAGGACTAAGCAATGAAAGGAAGAAATGATTTGTCGAGTAAGTCAGAAACAGAAAAATATTCATTGAAGTACCATATTGTTCCACCAAAAGGGTTATTGAATGATCCGAATGGGCTGATTCAATACAAGGGAATTTACCATGTGTTTTTCCAGTGGAATCAACACGATACCGTTCACAAAAACAAAAGTTGGGGACATGTCACTTCAAAAGATTTGATTCATTGGGATTACCATGAGGCTGCTTTGATGCCGGATGAGTGGTATGACAAAGACGGCGTATATTCTGGCAGTGCAGTCTCCTTTGAGGACAAATTGTATCTGTTCTATACTGGAAATGTACGAGGAGCTGAAGGGAAGCGAGAAAGCTACCAGTGTTTAGCTGTGTCGGAAGACGGGTTCACATTTGAGAAAAAAGGGCCATTGTTCAATCATCCAAGAGGTTACACAGGTCATGTCAGAGATCCGAAAGTATGGCAAGACGGAGTTGGGACGTGGTGGATGGTGTTAGGAGCACAAAAAGAGGATCTATCAGGAGACACTATTCTTTATCAATCCACTAATTTGCTGGATTGGGAATTCAAGGGATCATTTGTGGAAGAAAAACTTTCTCTGGGGTACATGTGGGAATGTCCAGATGTATTGCGTTTCACAGAAAAGGATGTCTTTATTTTCTCTCCACAAGGCTTGGAAACGAAAGGAAAAGAGTTCCAAAATATTTATCAAACGGGTTATTTAACCGGAAAGCTGACTTCCAATGGAACTTTTGCGCCAGATAAGAAGGCGTTTAAAGAATTGGATAGAGGCTTTGAATTTTACGCTCCTCAAAGTTTTACGGATGTTTCAGGCAGGGTAATCTCATTTGGTTGGGCCGGAGTGATGTACCCGGAAGTCGAAGCAGCGGTCCCAACACGAAAAGATGGCTGGCTGCACGCGTTATCTGTCCCAAGGGAAGTCACTTATGTGGATGGTGCGCTTAAACAACAACCTGTAATAGAGTTAGAACAATTGAGACAGCCAAACCCAACAGTGATAAATGATGCTGCACAGCAAACGATTGAATTGCCTTCATTACAAAACGAGTTGCTGATCGATTGGGAAAATACACCTAAAGACTTCTGCCTTCACATTCGTAAGGGTGTAACGATGCAGTACCATCATGGGAATAACCGATTTGTAGTCAGTCGCACTAATTGGCTCACGAAAGAACGAGAAGAGCGAGAAGTAAAAATAGAAAAAGGATTAAAAAATATCCGTTTGTTGTTAGAAAGTTCTTTAATAGAGTTGTTTATTAATGACGGGGAAGAAGTATTTACCTTACGTTATTTCATAGAAGAAGAAAGCCGTCAATTAGTGATATCAACAGGTGATGAGATAGAAAATAGGACTATTTCATTGTATGAATTAAGCGTTTAGCAAAACAGACTGAGATAAGCACAATTTGCTTATCTCAGTCTGTTTTCTACATTTCTCTTATAGATCTAAGGTTTCGTTGGCATTTTCTCCCGGTTTCACCGAGTCTTTATTTCCAACAACTTTTTTAAAGAAGTTGGCAACAGATTTGGTAGTATCGCCTGTATCCCAATACTCTGCATGATTAGCTTCCACTTTGATCAAAACCAAAATAGGATCATCGTAACTGACATCGAACATTTTCTCATAGACTTTATTCCAAAATTCTTTTTTGCGCTCGATATCTTCTACAAAGGAAGCCGTTCCGCTGATAGAAGCATAAGAATCGCCAACAACGGTAACGTTTACATTTGGATTTGCAGAAATTTCTTGGTATTTTGTAGTATCTCTGCGCGTGATGAACCACAAGTCACCGTCAAATTCTAGTTCTTGAGTTTGCATCGGGCGAGAGACGATATTTCCTTCTGCAGAAACAGTTGTAAGCATGACTATCTCCGTATCTTTTAAAATACCTCTTAATACGGATAAAGCTTTTTCGTTTTGTAAAGAATTGTTTTCCGACATCTATTTCACCTCACTAGTTTAATACAGTTAGTATAACAGAGGGATTATCGATCTTAAAATAATACGTTTGCTGCTTATAAAAAAAATAGCACTCTGTGTCAAGCGAAAGTTAAAATGTCCTAAAAATAAGGCTCACATTAATGCAAGCTTTTACTTCGCAAAAGCTTGCATTAATGTGACCAAATTTGTTAAAATTAGTCTTAAGCTGTTTGTTCAGCTTCGT
>NZ_JBGQQW010000011.1:0-78540 GCF_045528485.1 Desemzia sp. FAM 23990 | reverse complement strand
TATCTCCAGATAGTTACTATTTAAAACAAAAGCATGTTATATAAAATTGAACCGCCGTATACCGAACGGTACGTACGGTGGTGTGAGAGGACGGTAAATAAATTAATTATTTACCTCCTACTCGATTTCAATAAATAGGCAAAAAAATAAAGGAACAGGAAAATTGTCCTGTTCCTTTTCTATTTGTTAGATCAATTATAATTTAACAACGTTAGCTGCTTGAGGTCCACGGTTACCTTCAACAATTTCAAATTCAACCGGTTGGCCTTCTTCTAAAGACTTGAAGCCTTCTCCAGTGATTGCGCTGAAATGTACGAATACATCATCTCCGCCTTCAACTTCGATAAAGCCAAAACCTTTCTCAGCGTTAAACCATTTTACTGTTCCTTTTTCCATACTATCTACCTCCATATATCGTATTGCAATAGATCTTTTTTCGTTAGAGGTTTATTTATGTAACTCAACTATCAAAAAGCATTTATAGTCATATAAACGACGTTGTTAATTAATGATTGATGTGACATAAATTCAACTTTCTCATTTATTAAAAATAAATCCATTACACAACATATTATAACGCAGTCTCTTTTAGTTTGCAAGGGCTGCCAATTGCCTTTTAAAAGTATTTTTTTATTTACAGCTTTTTATCTCTTCATCCATCCCCTTCTCATCTTCTTCTTACCTCTATAGGTTTTCCGGCCTCAAATTTAAGCTGAAATGTTGTTCTACAATATTCGACTTTAGTAAGTAAAAAAATATACTTCTTTTTAATGCTGAAACTATTAGAAACACATTTCTAGAAATTTCCAGAGGAATATGTGGCTGCTTATAGCTATGAAAAAGGATGCAAAATAGGAAATACTATGGGCTTAGTTTGTTCTATCCTACACATACCCATATCCCATATCCCCTCTAACGGCTACGAAAATCACTTGTTAGTCTTGACACATGTTTTGGTTCAAGGCGTTTCCATAAGCAACACCATAGGTTTCTTTATCAACGTTAGAAGATAAAGAGCTGACGTGTTAAGAGAATCTGCTCAATAATAAATAGAAAAAAACTCTTATGAGACAGAAGATTCTGTCTCATAAGAGTTTTTGTTTTTATTCTTGATTTTACAACAGTTGACGTTGGTAAATAAAAATAGTTTCCTTTTAAATACTAAACCTTTTAAAAACACATTCTTAGAAATTTTTGGAAGTATATGAGGTTGCTTATAGCCATGAAAAGGATGTAAAAAAAGGAAACACTGTGGGCGTACGCCCAAGTGTACCATGCTTGTAAGCTGCTGAAGCAGCAACAATCATGGCAATTACTTAGTGTTAGGCTTTAGCCGTTACACTAAGTTTGACGCTTGTAAGCCTTGAGACGCTTTCGACTCAAAGGCGGTCCCATGGCGTTCCATAAGCAGCCCCCCAGGCCGGAAAAAATTTTCTTACCAACGCTAGAAGATGACGATTCTGTATGAAAGGATTTGCTTATTATTCTTCTTCCTCAGCTGCTAAAGCTTCAGGATAATGTTCTTTTACAATATGGTAACAACGAGCACAAAGTGTTGGAGCATCTTCAAATGATCCTACTTCTTCGCTGATGATACGACATCTTTCACACGTTTCACCATGTGCATGTTCGATCGTAACAGCTACATCTGCAAATTTACGAGCTGACTCAGGTGCAGCTTCATAACTATCTGCTATTTCTAATTCAGAAATAATCAATAACTGACCGATGTTCGCAGATAAGTTGGTCAACAATTCTTTTACTTCTTTTGTTGGGTAAAGCGTAACTTTTGCTTCAAATGATTTCCCAATCACTTTTTCATTACGCGCTTCTTCTAAAGCTTTCAATACATCATCACGAACAGCCATAAATGCTTTCCAGTCACTTAAAACAGCGTCTTGATTCTCGAATGTTTCTACTTCAGGCAACTCTGCCAATTGAACAAACTCTTCTTCTTCTTTCAAGTACTTCCAGATTTCTTCACTTGTGTGTGGAAGAATAGGTGTCAATAAAGCTGTTAATTTAGCAGCAATGTCATAAAATACTGTTTGCATAGCACGACGGTCATGGCCATTTTCTAAATCAATGTACACGACATCTTTAGCAATGTCTAAATAGAATTGTGACAAATCCACTGTACAGAAATTCATCACTGTTTGATAAATTCCTTTGAAATCATATTCTGCATAAGATTTTCTGATTTTTTCTACCACTTGGTTGAAACGAATCAACATATATTGATCTAATGCATTTAAGTCTTCATAAGCTACTGCATCTTCGGTTGGATTAAAGTCAGATGTGTTGGCCAATAAGAAACGCATAGTGTTACGGATTTTACGGTACCCTTCTGATACTTGTTTTAAGATATCGTCCGATACCCTTACATCATATTCATAGTCTACACTAGATACCCACAAACGAATAATATCTGCACCCATTTGTTTGATCACTTTATTTGGAACAATAACATTTCCAAGTGATTTGCTCATTTTACGGCCTACTCCATCCATTACAAATCCTTGAGAAAGAACATTCTTGTATGGAGCTTCTTCGTTAACCGCTATAGACGTTGTTAAACTTGAGTTAAACCAACCGCGGTATTGGTCTGATCCTTCTAAATACATGTCAGCTGGGAAGGATAATTCTGGACGAGCTTTTAATACAGCTGCATGCGATGATCCGGAATCAAACCAAACATCCATGATGTCTTTTTCTTTTGTAAATTCATTGTTTGGACTGCTAGGATGTGTAAATCCTTCAGGCAATAAGTCTTTTGCCTCACGCTCAAACCAAACATTAGATCCAAATTCGCCAACTAAACCAGCTACATGATCGATAGTTTCAGGAGTGATAATCGGTTCTCCATTTTCACCGTAGAAAATCGGCAATGGTACTCCCCACACCCGTTGACGTGAGATAACCCAATCTCCACGATCGCGAACCATATTGTAGATGCGTGTTTTTCCAGATGGATGCAACCAAGTGACATCATTCTTAATGGCCTCTAAAATTTGAGCACGGAATTTGTCAATTGATGCGAACCATTGTGGAGTTGCTCTGAAAATAACCGGTTTTTTCGTTCTCCAGTCATGTGGGTAGCTGTGAGTAAAGAAGTCTAATTTCAACAAACTTTCCTTTTCATCTAACCATTCCGCAATTTTTTTATTGGCATCATCGTAGAAAATGCCTTCCAAACCAGGAGCTTCATCAGTGAAACATCCTTTATCATCGATTGGAGAAAGAACACCTAATTTGTATTTTTGACCCACGATGTAGTCATCTTCCCCGTGTCCTGGAGCAGTATGAACTAATCCTGTACCCGCTTCTAAAGTAACGTGATCGCCTAAAATGAGTAAAGAAGTACGGTCATACAGTGGGTGTTGAGCGGTCATGTATTCTAAATCTTTACCTTTGATTTCAGATAAGATTTCTACATTTTCCCAGCCGATTGCAGCAGAAACATCTTTTAACAAGTCTTTTGCTACAACGTATCTTTTACCATCCGCCTTTACCACTGCGTAAACGTAGTCCGCATTCACGGTAATAGCTAAGTTAGATGGAATCGTCCACGGTGTAGTCGTCCAAATAACAAAAGAAGTATCTTCATCTAATAGACCTTTTCCGTCTACCACTTTAAAAGCAACATAAATACTTGGTGATTTTACATCTTGGTACTCGATTTCAGCTTCAGCCAATGAGGATTCACTGGAAGGTGACCAATAGATTGGTTTTAATCCTTTATAAATATAACCTTTTTCAGCCATTTTACCGAATACACGAATTTGTTCTTCTTCGTATTCAGGAAGTAACGTAACATATGGATTTTCCCAATCTCCAGCCACTCCTAGACGTTTAAAGTCTTCTCTTTGTTGGTTGATTTGTTTCCACGCATATTCTTCACAAATTTTACGGAATGCGGCTTCTGACATTTCTTTACGTTTTACACCACTATTGGTAACAGCTTGTTCAATTGGTAATCCGTGAGTATCCCAACCAGGAACATAGGGTGAACGAAAGCCACTCATGCTTTTAGACCGGATGATGATATCTTTGGTAATTTTGTTTAATGCATGTCCCATGTGGATATTTCCGTTTGCATATGGAGGCCCATCATGTAAAATAAACGTTGGTTTTCCAGCGTTTTTTTCTTGTAGTTTTTCATAAACCTCTGCATCTTTCCATTCTTGTTGCCATTCTACTTCACGAACCGGTAAATTTCCGCGCATTTTGAACTTAGTTTGACCTAAATTCAATGTCTCTTTCATTTTCATTATCATGAAATCCTCTCTATTATTGTATTCTTATTGGTTTTGAATGATTCTTCCATAGAACCTAAAAAAGCACAAAAAAAGACCTCTTCCCAAAAGGGACGAAATCTTCGTGGTACCACCCATAGTTCAAGAAAAGAGTGTTCTTTTCTCCTCTAATAATTGTTAACGCCAATCAAACGATTAATTTTACTTAAAGTTCAAATTAATACTCATGGAGGATCTTACAACAATAGGGACTTGTTAGACTCACACTGTTCTCTAACTCGCTGTAAAGTATATTGCTGCTTTCTGTTCCAATCATTGTTCTAAACTATTTTAATAACGCCTTGTTTTATAAAGGTAATTCTACTGCTGGCATATTGCCCTCTTCATACTCTTTTTTCTCTGCTTCATCTGATGCAGCCTGAGAAACATTTTCTGAATCTGCTGATTCAACGTCTGCTGTTTCTTCTTCTGAAGAATCATCATCTGTTATTATAGCTTTTTCAACATCTACTGGCAACTGTTTTTCTTCAGTTTCAGTTTTTTGCAAAAATTCTTTTACAGTAGGAATTTCAATGACTTCTTCTAAATCACTTTTCAGTAATTCATCCCACTCGTTATTTTTCACCATTTCCAATTGTGACTCAATCATCAACTGCAAACGTTGTTTAAAGACACGACTTTGTTTTTTTAATTCTTCCGTTTCAGCCGTAATTTTTCTTGCTTTTTCAACTGAATCATTCAATAAACGATCTGCATTATTTTCAGCTTCTTGTAGAATAATAGCAGCTTCTTTATCCGAATTTACTTTTAATCGGTCTGCGGCTTCTTGCGCCACAAGAATTGATTTGTTTAATGAATCTTGAATATTGTTGTAATGCTCCACTTTTTCTTCAGAAAATTTTAATTTCTTTTCCAATTCTTTTTTGTCTTTTAAAACTGTTTCATAATCTCTGATGATTTGATCCAAAAAGTCGTTTACTTCGTCTTGATCGTAGCCGCGCATTTTTGTCGGAAATTCTTTATTATGTATATCTAATGGTGTTAGTCCCATTATTGACACCTCCAAAAGTAAAATTAGTTGATAAGTAATCATTGCCTATTTGAATAAAACACCTAACACAAGCTTCCACTTGTCTTTCTTGCTTTTTCCTTCGATCTCTTGTATCTGAAAGCGTCCAAATCCGCGTATAGAAACAATATCCAATAGATCCAATACGAAATCTGGTCGTTTCATCTCAGTCCAATTTACTTTAATATGCCCTGATTCTATCATTTGTTTTGCTCGTTGTCTAGAAATCTTGAAGACACTCGAAATCAGTGTGTCGATCCGCATAGACGAGACTGTATCGTGTACAATAGTCCAACTGTCTTTAGGAACAATCAGTTCTGTGTAATTGCGTTCTTCTAATCGAACAGAGACGCGCCCTATTTTATCGATTTGAGAGATAACGTAATTTTTGATGGAGTCATCAATAAAAAATTGCCATCTTTCTCCATCAGAAATAATATCTCCGAAAAATTCTCTTTTGATTCCACTGGAAAGTAAAGTTCCTAAAATTTTCCCATGAGACATGGTAGCGAATTTAGTAGGGTAATTTACTTCATACAGTTTAACGTTAAAGTCTTCTTGTCTTGGTTCAAAATAAGCAGGGCAAATAAAAGCACGGTTTCTTTCAGAGGCTTCATATCCTCCGAAAGAATACAGTTTGATATCCATATTTTTACCGATGATCGATTCTAAAATGTAATATTGTCTAGGATCTAAAAAGTTTGTCAATACGGGTGTGTATTGATCCTCTACTTCTCTGACCCATTCTGCTACAGAATCAATAAACGGTATTTCTTCTTTTCTAAAATGCTGATAGACATTTTCAATCACTGCGACCTACTCCTTGCTTAAAAAAGAATTAATCGATAAATGAATATAAAAATACTGTCCAAGCCCCTACTTACCAAGTTCAGCGCAAGTAAAGCTACAATACCTGATATACTGATCATTCCGATTGGTGGAATGAATCGTCTAAATATATCAAGATACGGTTCACAGACCTGAGCCAATATTTGGCCCAACTTTGATTGATAGGCATTTGGAAACCATGACAATAGTATATAAATGATCAATAACACAGAATAAATTTCTAATGCTGCTGATAAAACTTGATGTAGCGTACCTAATAAATTTAACACTGCTTAAAATTCCTCTCTATTAATAGATCTCAAGATCATCGAAGCTGTTTGATTGGTCTAAGACACCATCAATTTCTACATTTTTAGGTGTGCAAAGAAAAATTTCATTTCCTACTCGCTGCATGTCTCCTTCAATGGCATAAATAGTTCCCATTAAAAAGTCTACAATTTTTTTAGCTTCATTTTTTTCAATTCGATTGAAATTTAAAATCACAGCTTGATTAGCTAGTAACAGATCAGCAATTTCTTTTACTTCCGAATAAACTCTTGGCTCAACAACAATAATTTTCCCTTGCTGTTGAGGTTGATTGATAGAAACTACATTGCTTGGTTTTTTCGTATCTTTGCGTACATTCATGGCAACTGAACTTCCTTGTCTATTGGATACTTGAGGTTGTTGTTTCGTATTTTTTACTTTGGTTTCTTGTTCCATTTCTTCCATGTAAAAGGATTCCTCTTCATCATCTAAACCAAAAAAACTATTCAATCGGTTTATCATTCCCATTTCAAACCCTCCTCAGTTAAAAAAAATTAGGTTTTATCAGCTTCTATTTCGTTAAAAAAAGCCGATCCAATACGAACAAAAGTGGCTCCTTCTTCTATAGCAATGGGATAATCTTGACTCATTCCCATACTTAATTCTGCACATGGAGCATACTCTAAATCAAGTGATACGATTTTTTCTCGCAATTTTTTTAAATCACTAAAGGTTTTTCGAATCACTTGTTCTTCAGCCAATTTGGGTGCCATGGTCATTAAGCCGACGATCCGTATTTTTTCAAACTTGGATAGTGCCTCAATCGTCTCTATTACTTCATCAGATGAAAAACCACTTTTAGATTCTTCACCTGAAACATTTACTTGTAAAAAGCAAGAGACAGGCTTTTCAGCTCTTTTCTCAATCTCTTCAGCTAAAGACATTCGATCCAGCGAATGCAAATAGTCAATCCGATTAATGATCTGTTTTACTTTTCTTGTTTGAAGAGATCCAATGTAATGCCAGACAATTTCCTTTTGCTGTAGAACTTCTTGCTTTTGAATCAATCCTTCTGGTCTGTTTTCTCCCAGATGTGTGTAACCGAGCGATACAACTTTTTCTGCCTCCTCAATAGACACATATTTTGTCACAACTACAACACGAAGATCAACTCTATCACGGTTTGAAATATCCAGTGATTTTTTCAGTTGATCTTCTATATCGTGAACATTTTGTTCTATATGGTTCATTTACTTCCGTCTTCTTCTAAAGAATGGAGGAGTATCTAAACTATCTTGAGGCGTTTCTTTTTTCTCTTCTGTTGCATGGTCTCGGTTTGAAGGTTCAAATTCAGTTTTTTCTTGATCATCAAAAATAGTCGTATCCGAACTTTGTACATTACGGTTGCGTGTATTAGGCTCGCGACGAATATCCCAATCAGCAAATGGATCATTTTGTTGATTGTCCGAAGTACTTTCTGGAGCTTGCTGGCCGCGGTTTGAAGCAGGCTTAGTACGAACTCGGCTGTTTTGAGCTACTCGTTTATCAGCTTCTGTAGTATCGATCCCAGTAGCAATAACCGTTACGATAACTTCATCCCCTAATTCTTCATTGATAGAAGTACCAAAGATGATGTTTACTTCAGTTGTTGAAGCAGAGGATACAATATCAGAAGCATCTTGTGCTTCAAATAATGTTAAGTCTGAACCGCCAGTAATGTTTAACAAGACAGATTCTGCTCCGTCAATAGACACTTCTAGTAAAGGAGAAGAGATCGCTTTTTTAGTGGCTTCAACAGTACGATTTTCTCCACTTGCTGTACCAATTCCCATTAATGCAGAACCTTGATTTTCCATAACTGTTTTAACGTCGGCAAAATCCAAGTTTACGTAACCAGGTGAAGTAATCAAATCAGAAATACCTTGTACACCTTGGCGTAAAACGTTGTCCGCTTCACGGAATGCTTCCAGCATAGGCGTTTTTTTGTCTACAATTTCCAGCAGACGATTATTAGAGATTGTCACTAATGTATCTACGTATTCTTTCATTTGAGCTAAACCTTCAGCAGCAAAACGGCCACGTTTTGGTCCTTCAAACGAAAATGGGCGAGTGATCACACCAACCGTCAAAGCGCCTTGTTCTTTAGCTATACGAGCCACAATAGGAGCTGCACCAGTTCCGGTACCTCCACCCATTCCCGCAGTAACAAAAATCATGTCTGCTCCTTTTAAAGATTCAGCAATTTGTTCTTCACTTTCTTCAGCAGCTTTATGTCCAATATCAGGATTTGCTCCTGCACCTAGTCCACGAGTCAATTTTGGTCCAAGTTGAATTTTAGTTTCAGCATTTGAATTTGCTAAGGCTTGCAAATCTGTATTGGCTACAATAAACTCTACACCTTTTACGTTATCGCTAATCATGCGGTTTACTGCGTTGTTTCCCGCTCCACCTACACCAATTACTTTAATAACAGCTCCACTAACTGGTGCTGTGTCGAATTCTAAGTCCATCTTATTTCCCCCTACTATCTAGTTGATTTCTTTTTAGTCTCTTTACCGTTTAATCGAAAAAGTTATTGAACATTTTTTTCATTTTGAATACAAAACTATCTTCTTCATTCTTAGGTTTTTTAACGGGTTTTTGCTTGATTGAGTATTCATCCGCTGCATCCTCACGCTGTATTTCAACAACCGATTGGCGAGGTGCAGAATCCGTCTCAATATTGAATCCTGTTGCTGTTTGATTCGCAATTCTTTGAATATCGTTTAACTTAGCTTGATACTCTATTAAACCAATACTTGTTGTAAAGGATGGATAACGCATCCCCATATGATCAGGGATGTACAGCTTAACATTTACTTCAAATATCTCTTTAGCTAATTCTACCATACCTGGTATAGATGCTGCACCACCAGTTAACACAATTCCGCCCGGTAGTTCTCTGGCTCTTACAGAATCCAATTCTGTTTTGATGGTCTCAAAAATTTGTACTACACGAGCTTCAATGATTTCAGATAAATACAATTCAGTTATTTTCACTGGATCTGTTTTTCCAACAACTTCTACTGGGAAGGATTCTTCTGCTGAAGCTTCAAGAGAAGTTGCATATCCAAAATCACGCTTTATTTTTTCTGCATTCTCTAATGTAGTATTTAGTACAATCGAAATATCTTTTGTAACATATTCCCCACCCTCAGGATCTACAAATGCAAATTTCAATTGATTATCATGGATAACAGAAGCAGCAGTTTGGCCGCCCCCCATATCAATCAAAATAGTCCCAAAGTCTCTTTCACCACTAGACATACTAACTGTACTAGCAGCTAAAGGCTGTAATACAATATTTTCAATTTGCAATCCCGCTTTTTCAACACAACGTTTAATGTTATGTACAATGGTTTTTGGTCCTGTGATCATTGTGGCATGCATTTCCAAGCGAACCCCTATCATTCCACGAGGATCTTTAATACCGTCAAAACCGTCCACAATAAACTCTTCAGGGATAATAGCTAAAATTTCACGTTCTGGAGGAACGGATTTTACCATAGCAGCCCCAATAGTATTGCGTACATCTTCATCTGTAATTTCACGATTTTCACCTGAAACTGCAATCATTCCATGGCATGTCTCAATTTCTGTAGATGTACTTTGAGTTCCAACGATAACGTTATAAATATCAACATTTGCTTTTTTTTCGGCTTGTTTAATCGCTTTCTTGATCGATTCTACCGTTTTATCGATATCAACTATGATACCTCTGCTTAATCCTTCAGATTTTTCATTTCCTACTCCAATAATATTCATTTGTCCATTAACATATTCAGCTACAACAACTTTTATTGAAGTGGTTCCAATATCTAAACTAACATACATCTCAGAATTTCTCATAGATTGAAACCTCCTAGCTTTTAATTTCAATTTAATTATTTGTTCTTGACTTATATAAATACAATTCTACCATACTTGTGACCATTTTTTGAAGATTTTCCTGTAGATTACAGATTATTTTTATTAAATACATCAGTTTGGTTTGCTTGGAAATACTGAATTTCATTATTCCACTATTTCGTCATTATTTTCTGATTCTGTCACAGGCTCTTCTTGAGTATTTCCAGCTTCTCCAGACTCCTCTGAAGAGTCATCCACCTCTTTTTCAAATGGTACAAAATATCCCCCGACTTCTAAATTGATGACTCCTTTTTGGTTGCCGATTTTTTGAACCATATCAGGATAGTAATTCATCTTTTCAGCAAAAGTAGGCAAAGTTGCCACTACTTGATTTCCATCATTCATGTAAACTGTCACCAGATACTGATCAGTGTCGCTTGGAGTATGTTCAATTTCAGAAATGCCGTTTTGTACGGAAGTATTCAAGGAGTTGTATTGTTCAATCAAATGGTTTAAAGGTTTCCCTTCAGAAAAATTTTTAAAAATTGGATTGTTGCCCATTGAAACTTTTCTGCTTTCATCTACAATTTTTCCATTTTCTAAAATGGGAAAATACTCGTTATCCTTATGCGAATAAGCAATAATTTTGTACTCATCAATTTCGATTAAAACATCATTCCAACCTTCTAGATTTAATGCGACTGTTTTTACTTGTGGAAGCTCATCCAAAATAGCTTTTTCAGAGACCTCATCATTCCATAGAGAATCCCACAAGGGTAATCCAGAAGTCAATTGACTGGAATTAATCACTTTTTGATCTGTGACATCATTATTTCCATCAACTGATAAAGTTCCTATTTTACTTAGCGGAGAAACGAAGTAAATAACGATCAAAATTGCACATAAAAACAGTAAAAGAAGCGGAATCAAACGACTATACATCTTTTTTTGCCGCTGCTTTTTTAACTTAGGCAAATGTTGTTCCAATGTCTGAGTTTCTTTTATCGTTTTTAGTCCCTTGCTTGAAGAGGACTCACGTGCATGGTTGTTTTGTTCTTTATTTTTTTGATTCATGTGGAATTTACCCATGACATATCATCCTCCTTAACAAGGTTAATGCGAAGTGATTTCGTTGATCACTTCAATCAGTCGATCCGCTGCATCTGGGACCCCGATTTCTTTAGCTTGTGACGCCATTTCTTTTCTTTTTTCCGGATGGTCCATCATTTCATCAATGGTTTCAAGTAAGAATGCTGCAGTCAATTCTTTTTCTGTAATCATTTTAGCTGCATCATGTTTGACTAAACTTTTCGCATTACTTGTTTGATGATCATTGGTCACAATAGGACTTGGAATCAAAATACTAGGCAATCCTAGTGCTGTCAGTTCTGCTAATGTGGTTGCCCCGCTTCTGGAGACAACTACAGAAACATTCGCGAATATTTCCGGCATATTGTGGATATAAGGCACTACCGAAACGTTTTCGCTTGTTTGGCCAATGAGTTTAGTGAAAGCCTCATAGTGAACCTCTCCTGTAGCAAATAAAACTTGATAGTCTCTTTTAGCTAGTTCAGGTAAGGATTCTATAAACGCTGTATTGATCGCTTTTGCGCCACGACTTCCTCCAAAAATCAGTACAGTAGGTACAGCAGGTTTTAAATGATATTCGCCTAGCGCATCTGAGGGCAAGATTCCAGCGACTTCTTGAGCTCTTGGGTTGCCAGTATAAACTACTTTGGAAGGGTATTTGCTGAATTCAGCTTCGGCTTCCTCAAAACATGTAGCGATTTTATCCACATAACGAGCCAGAAACTTATTCGTTACCCCAGCAATACTGTTTTGTTCATGTACAATAGTTGGAATGCCTAATTTGGCTGCAACATACACTACTGGACCGCAGACATATCCCCCTGTACCAATAACCACATCAGGAGCAAACTCTTTCACGATTTTTCGAGCTTTAAAAATACCTTGTAAAAATAATTGAATCGTTTTTAAATTTTTTAACGACAATGATCGTTTGAAACCTTCTACTTTTACCGCCTTAAAAGGAATCCCTGTTTTTGGAACGATTTTACTTTCTAATCCTCTTTCAGTTCCTACATAGAGGAATTCGGTTGTCGGATCAATCGCTTTTAAACGTCTCATTAAAGCTAAGGCAGGATAAATATGCCCACCTGTACCTCCACCTGATAACAATACTTTCATTATAAATGTAAGACCACTAAAAAGGTCTATTCCTCCTCTTCTTCTACGTTTGCAATTAATTGTTCTATAGAGTGAATAAAGGCATCTCCTCGTACTTCAAAGCTGCGGTATTGATCCCAACTTGCACAAGCAGGTGACAATAGAATAACATCTCCAGCTTCACTAATATCGTAGGCGGCAGGAACTGCTGCCTCGACATTTTGTACAGACAAAATCGTTGGTACCCCAGCTGCCTCACCAGCTTCAGTTATTTTGCCAGCCGTTTCTCCGAAGACGATCAATCCTTTTATACCCTTCAGTTGAGGAATCAAGTCATCAAAATCATTCCCTCTATCTAATCCGCCAGCCAACAGAATAACCGGTTGTTTAAAACCGTTCAATGCATTGATCGTAGCTAAAGAATTGGTAGCTTTAGAGTCATTGTAAAATTTTCTTTCTTTAAATTCCGTTACAAACTGAGTACGGTGCTTCACTCCTCCAAAATTGGCCAACACTTGTTGGATAACTTCATTGTCCTGTCCCATTAATTTAGCAACTGCAATAGCTGCCATGGCATTTTCCAAATTATGCTCACCTGGAACTAAAATACCTTTTTTATCCATGATGACTTCGTTTAAGTAATAAATGGAATCTCCATCAATATAGACACCCTTTTCAACCTTGCCTAGTCTAGAAAATGGAATGATTGTAGCTTTACTCACTTTTGCCAATTCCCGTAGTTCAGGTTGATCCCAGTTGACGATTAAATAATCTTCAGCCGTTTGATTTTCTGTGATTCGCATTTTAGCTGCTACATATTCATCTCTTGTTCCATGATAGTCAATATGAGCAGAATGGATATTAGTGATTACTGCTATATGAGGTCTAAAAGTAGTGATACCCATCAGTTGGAAACTAGACAATTCCATTACAACAGCATCTTTATCTGTTACAGTTTGCGCAACTTGACTTGCTGGAGTTCCAATATTTCCTGCTGCAAAAGCTTTTCCTTGTGTACGTTTGCCATTCAGCAAATCGGTGATCATTGTTGTTGTAGTTGTTTTACCATTTGTTCCTGTGATCCCAATAATAGGACTTTCTGCAACTTCATAAGCCAATTGGACTTCCGTTAAGACAGGAATGCCTTTTTCGATTGCTTTAGCCACAATTGGGTTATTGTACATAATCCCTGGATTTTTCACAACAAATTCAAAGTCTTCATCCAACAATTCAACAGGATGTCCGCCAGTAACGACACGAATTCCATCCTCCAACAATTCTTGTGCTTCTGGATTTTCTTCAAAACTTTTATAATCGTTCACAGTCACTAATGCTCCAAGTTTATGCAGCAGCTTAGCTGCATTTACTCCACTCAAAGCCAGTCCTAAAACCAATACTTTTTTATTTTGATACGTCGTTACATCTTTCACGCGAAATCCCCCAGTTCTCTTTCAATGTTAAAGTACAATCCATAGAGTAAGCAGTGCCATCACTAATCCAACTGACCAAAAAGTCAGCACAATTTTCCATTCACTCCACCCACTCATTTCAAAGTGATGATGGATAGGTGCCATTTTAAAGATTCGTTTGTTTCTTATTTTTACAGATCCCACTTGCAGAATTACCGAAGTAGTTTCCATAATAAAAATCAATCCTACTAAAAGAAGTGTCCATTCTTGCTTCAACAAAATAGAGACAGCGGCAAGCCCACCTCCTAAAGCTAATGAACCAACATCTCCCATAAATATTTTGGCCGGTTTTTTATTAAACAGTAAAAATCCGATTAATCCACCAATAACGGCTAAACAAAAAATCAAGACATCTGTTTGTTGTTGATGGAAGGCAATAATAGCGTAAGTTCCATAAGCTACAATACTGGTTCCTGTTGCCAATCCATCCAAACCATCTGTTAAATTAACGGCATTTGAAAAACCGACTAGCCAAAAGATAATAAGTAAGCCATAGAACCAGCCTAAATTAACACCGCCTAAACCAGGAAGGGTTAAGTCACTCGGAAATCCCTGTATACGGTAAACAATATAAAATAACAGTCCTCCTGCTACTTGACCAATCAATTTTTGTAATGATGTTAAACCAAGGTTTCTCTTTTTGATCAATTTAATGTAATCATCCAAGAAACCTAGAACTCCATATAAGACAAGAATAAACATCAATAAACCTAAACTAACTGTAAAAACATTTTGCCAAAGACCACTCCAGATCATAGTTACGATTCCTGAGATGATAAAAACGACTCCGCCCATTGTCGGTGTTCCCGTTTTTACTTCATGCCAAGTCGGTCCTTCTTCTCTAGTAGTTTGTCCTAGTTGTTTGACTCTGAAATACCCGATAACAAACGGCATCAAGATAAGTGTGATTGCAAAACTACTAACTGTTGCAAGCAGCATTTCTTCCCATTGCATAATGATTCGCTCCTAATTTTGCTTTTCATCAGATTGCCTGTCCATCTCTTTGGACAAAGCCCAAGATCATTCTCTTGTTCTCCTTCTGACTTAAAAAACGTGTTTTTTTATGGAGATTCTAGTACAATTTCAATTTGACTTTCCTCAGTCAACAAGGCATTCGGTTCTAAACTTTGCTGAGTGACATAACCATCTCCACTAAAAGTAAACTCTATCCCTGTGATTTCAGAAACTTTTAATACGTCATTTTTTGACCATCCTGTCATATCTGGCATAGTCATCGCTCCATTGGTTAACAGAATAATGCGCTGGTCTTCAATAACGGTCTCATCCGCCAAAGGCAATTGCTGTACTATTGTATCACCATTTCCCACTACGGTCACGTTTAATTGCATTTCTTCTAATTTTGTTAACACGTCGCTTTTGGCTTCACTAGTGACTTTTGGCATGACAATTTGATTCTCTAATCCATTTTGAGCTTCGTCGTCTAAATGCAGGTATTCCAAACCTCTTTTCATTACAGGTTTAAATATCGAAGCCATAATATCTGTAGTTGTTACAGTTGGGTCATTAACAGTCGGGCGTTCCATAGTAATGTACATGACTAATTCCGGATCATCTGCCGGAGCCATTCCCACTACTGAATAAAGAAAATTTTTGCCTCCACTATAGTATTTTCCTGTTTCTGCATTGTAAATTTGTGCAGTTCCGGTTTTAGCTGCAATCTCATATCCATCAATCGCATACTTTTGACCTGTTCCATTTTCGTTGTATACAACTTCTTTTAAATATTCCAACGTTTGATCAGCCGTTTCTTTTGAAACAGGAGTGCCTACTACTTCCGGCTCTACAATAGTTTCTGCTCCTGTGTTTGGGTCCACGTATTTATCAATGAATTGTGGTTTCATCATTTGCCCATCATTCGCGATGGCACTAAATGCTTGCAACATTTGTAAAACCGTTACTGTGAGTCCTTGTCCAAATGCCGTATTAGCTTGATCAATGGCTCGTTTGTATTTGTTTGAACCTGCATTTTCATTGTATAGTCCGGATTCAGTCGATTTGCCTATTCCAAATGCATCCATGTATTCTTTCCATGTTTCAGCACCCATTTGTTGAGCAAGTTTTACAAATGCTACGTTACTAGAACGTGCTAAGCCTTCCAAATAAGTGATTGTTCCCCATCCATTGCGGTTAACATCTCGTATAGGTATTCCAGACACTTCAATGGAACCCGATTCAAAATAAGCATTTGGGTTAAAGACTCCTTCGTTTATTGCTGCTGCAAGAGTCAATGTCTTTAAGGTAGATCCTGGCTCATAAGTATACTCAGCCAGCAAATTCATCCATAGTTCATCGATTCCTTCTTTAGTCGTTCCATTAAAAGAGGGACGCTGAGAAGTTGCAATGATTTTACCTGTTTTCGGATTCATCAAAGTAGCCGTCATTGCCACTGGATTGTATTTATCATCTACCTCTGTCATCACACTTTCCAGTAAAACTTGCATTCGTTTATCCAATGTCAAATAAATGTCTACCCCATCTACAGGATCGATCACTTCTGCTTCTTCATTCGGCAAAGCATATCCAAAACTGTCTTTTTGATACTTCAACTTGCCATCTGTTCCGGTCAATAAATCATTGTAGGTCTGCTCGACTCCCATAAGACCGACCATTTCTTTTCCAGTTTCCGCTTCTCCATCCTCTGCAGTAGGCAATTGTGCCACACCAACTAAATGTGAGGAGAATACTCCATTAGGGTATAGACGAGTAGGCGTTTCTGTAAAAAAGATCCCTGGAAGGTCAGCGGCTTCAATATCACTTTTAATATCATAAGTGAGGTTTTTACCTGCTGTTCCAAATTCAACCTGACTTAGGTCCTGATTCAATTTTTGCAAAATTTCTTCTTCACTCATTGATATGTATTGCGACAATGTTTCTGCAGTTTTTTCTTTGTCGACTACATATTGAGGATTTTTTTTGTTGTTTGACCATTCATCGGTTAACACTGCATACAATGAATAAGAAGTAGCATCCATTGCAACCGGATTCCCTCCTACGTCATAGATGGTACCACGGTTAGCTTCAAGGACACTACTTCTTGTATATAAATTATTCACATTCGTCTCTAAGTTTTCCCCGTTGACTTCCCCTTTAACCATAATATAAGAAAAACGGCCAGCAAATATAGCGTAGATCACTATACAGGCAAAAAATAAGAGAATAGAGATCAGCTTTCTATTTTTTAAAGGATTTCTTTTTTTCATTTCGAGACATTCCTTACATTTTCTTCATTCATTTCTAATCCATGTGCTCTAGCAATTTCATATACCCGATCGTAACGAGACAATTCTTGAACTTCTTGTTCTAGATTAGTATTCACAATAGCGATTTCTTCGATTTCTCGATTAGTATCTTGAACTTCTCGGTTCGAGGTTGCCACCATAATTTCTAGTGAAACACAGGCCACACCCAAAGAAAAAATGATTATACTCGCTACTGTAATAAGAAGTTTTTCAACTTTTGAAAGTTTTTGTTTCTTAGGTTCAGGTGTATAAGCAGGTCGTTGCTGCGGTCTTTGAGGGTATACTTGTGGTGCTTGTTCAGGCATCACACTATGTAAGTCTCTAGCTAAATTATTCTCTAATGCCATTAAGATACTTCCTTTCTTCTGAATTCTACAGGGTTATTTTTTGCTTTTCACTTGTTTTTCAGCGATTCTCAATTTTGCGCTTCTCGCTCGATTATTTTGTTCCAGTTCTTCTTCACTAGGCAAAATAGGTTTGCGGGTAATGATTTTTAGTTCAGGCATGTACTCAGTGGGTAATACTGGCAGTCCTGGAGGCAATTCAGGGCCTCTGGCACGATCTTTGTATATTGATTGGACGATTCGGTCCTCTAAAGAATGAAACGTGATCACGCTGATTCTCCCTTTGACAGTTAACAAATCGATAGCTTTTTCCAACGATTCCTCTACCGCTGACAATTCATCATTTACAGCAATCCGTATAGCTTGGAAAGTCCTTTTAGCTGGGTGTCCGCCTTTTCTTCTGGCTGGAGCAGGAATTCCCTCTTTAATCAACTCTACTAATTCTCCAGTTGTTTCAATAGGAGCAATCTCTCGCGCTTTTTCAATTTTTCTGGCGATTTGTTTAGAAAATTTTTCTTCTCCGTAACGATAAAAGATTTTGACTAATTTTTCATAAGGCCATTCATTGACAACAATACGAGCTGTCAGTAGTGAATCAGTATCCATTCTCATATCTAAGGGTGCATCTTGATGGTAACTAAATCCACGCTCAGCTTGATCTAATTGTGGAGAAGAAACTCCTAGGTCGTATAAAATACCATCTACAGCATCAACATTTCGTTCATTCAACTCTTCTGTGATATTTCGGAAATTCGATTTGATAAAAGTGACCATTCCCTTTTCAATATATCCAGCAAGCTTTTCTTTTGCATTTGCGATAGCTGTTTCATCTTGATCAAATGCATATAAGTGACCATTTTCATTTAATTGGGACAACAAATATTCACTATGTCCCGCTCCTCCAAGTGTGCAATCTACATAAATTCCATCAGGAGAAATAGATAATCCATCTACTGTCTCATGCAGTAAGACTGTTTCGTGTTTAAATTCAGGCATCAATATCTCCCTTTCATCTTCTCGAGTAGTTAAAACCCAAAATCGATCATATTTTCAGCGATGTCTTCATAAGATTCTTCTGCTTCCAAAGCATATTCAGACCATCTTTCATTGCTCCAAATTTCAATGCGCTCAGAAACTCCAATGACATGACATTCTTTGTCTAATTTTGCATATTGTCGTAAATTTTGAGGAATGTTGATTCTTCCTTGCTTGTCTAATTCACATTCCGTTGCTGCTGAATAAAAGAAACGTGTAAACTGCCGAGCATCTTTTTTAGCCAACGGCAATTGCTTCAGTTTTTCTTCTAAATCAGACCATTCTTCTTGCGGGTATCCAAATAAACAGCCATCTAAACCACGAGTAATAATAAATTTCTCGCCTAAATCTTCTCTAAATTTAGCGGGCATAATCAAACGGCCTTTTGCGTCGATATTATGCTGGTATTCACCGATAAGCATGTTTACTGTCACCCCTATCATTTTTATTTAAATTCAGTCTACCACAATCCCCCACTTTCCACCACCACAATCCAAAAAAATTCTCAACTTTTTCCGAACCTTATATAACGCTTCCATTACTGACATTACATTAAGATCAGAAATATATCACGAGATTTCTTTTGTCTCATTTTAGTTACTTCCGTTGAAATTTTTTATACATTTAAGAAAAAGAGGCTTTTTTTGCAATTAATGGTACGAAGTGGAGATTCTTTATAGATAGTAGTTAAACTATTTCTTCCATACTGTAATAGCTTTATAATAGGCTCTTCAGATAAAAAACGGTTCTACATCATTTGACGTTGGTAAGTGAAAAAAAATTAATTCCAAACCTTTAAAAAACTCATTCCTAGAAATTTTTAGAGGAATATGGGGTTGCTTATAGTCATGAAAGAGGATGCAATGGGAATTCCTTAACGTTAGCCTTTAGCCGTTACGCTAAGTTTGTTCTGCGCTGCGCATACCATATCCGTACGTCGCTAACGCTCTAACGGCTACGGTAACGCTCGCAAGCCTTGAGACCCGGTTTTCGGCTCAAGCGTTCCCATGGCTCTCCATAAGCAACCCCGTAGGCCGGAGAAAATTTCTTTATCAACGCTAGAAGATGAAGACCCAAAAAAAACAGAGCAGTGAGTTTATCTCACTGCTCTGCTTAAATTCTTTTATGAAGTCTGCAACTTTTCCCACACTCATCCCCTGATGCATTACTCTTTTAAAGAGAAATAACGATAGTAGTGGCTGCTAATCCGTAATATGTAATCATTGAACTGATGAAAACAAAACGCCACCAGCTTTTGAAGAATTTATAATACAGAATTTCCCCTTTTTTTACGGCTAAATACAGTAATAGTATAATGGCGAGAGTAAATATAAAAATAAGGAAATATGGGAAAAGCGACATCCCAAATGTTAAAGAACTGATGATATGGATTCCTACAATTAAATAAGGTACCAACAAGTCTGCCATTTTAACGGTTAACTGCTGCTTCATGAAGTGATGGTTAATTTTCTTATTGAAAAGCACAAATAATATTATTGGCAATAACAACAACACTATGTACATTGCAACATTAGAATCCATCCACATTTTCTTGTCCCCCGTCCGTTCTTGATCGTTTCTCTATTAAATTGTACAACATTTTCAACTTAATTACTCTAACAATTTGACAACAAAATAGCAAAAAAAATAACCTTAAGAGATATTCTCAAGGTTATTTTTCATTTATCCATTGAATCGACTATTCAATTCGATTAAGCTTCTTTAGATGCTACCTCTTTTCCATCATAGAAACCGCATGATGCACATACGTGATGGCTTTTTTTCAATTCCCCACAGTTAGGGCAAGCGTTCATACCTGGTACTTCTAATTTAAAGTGAGTACGACGTCTATTTTTCTTAGCTTTTGATGTTCTTCTTGCTGGTACTGCCATTCTATACACCTCCTTAAACAATTGTTTCATTTTCTATTTAACCTAGAAACAAGTTAGTCTTCTTCTTGATTACCGGATTCTTCTTGGTTAAAAAAATCTTTCAGACCTGCAAAACGCGGATCTATTGTTTCTTCAGATTTTTTTTCTTCTGAATAATAGTAATCTTCTTCTGAAATTACCGTCCAATTATTTCCGCTTGGCATATTATGAGCTTTCTCTTCTTCTTCAGTAAAAACTTGTAAAGGAAGATTAAGCAAAATCGTGTCTTCGATACTCTCTGACAAGTCGATCCAGTCATGCTCCAAATAGATCACAACATTCTCTTCATCAACAGGTTTTTCATAAGAATCCGATTTTGGAATATAAACTTCATCTATCACAAAATCCATCGGAAATAATACAGGTTCTAGTGATCTTGCAGAAGGAAGTGTTAATTTCAATGAAACATTCATATGAAGAATTAATTCATCATCATTAACAGTTAAGATTCCATCTAAATGAATGGGTGAAACGTCTAATATTTCTTCTTCTCTTTTTACTAAAGATTCTTTCAAATCTACGTTGTCAGAAAAGACGAATGGCTCATTTAGATATCGTTTTAATTCGTTTAGTGACCACTTCATTTTCATTTTTTTCACTCCTAAAGCAACAAAATTTATTATACTAGTGAAAAAATCCTTTGTCAAGATATTTTACCTTACACCTAAAAGTTATTTTCAGCTTATTTAAAGCATCTTTTCACTTCTTTTTTTGCAACGGTGAACGATTAAAGTCTTGGTCATCTTGATTTTGTTTCACTGCCAATTGATACACTTTACCTGCTAGAATATCCATTTCCCATAAAGAGTTGTTTTTTTGATTCAAACGACTAATGATCGGTAAAGGAACTTCTTTTTTCACTTCACTTAAATAGCGTTGCCCTTTTTCTGTAAATCCTAACACACGAATAGCCTTCGGACTTCGTAAAGCTTCTTGCATGTCTGTTTTTTTCAATTGCAGCAACACATAGATAAACAATCGTTGCAGGCGCACCCACGGGTATCGTTTTGTCTTTACCAATTCAATAAAGTGTTCAAAGGAATCGGCTTCAATTGCTTTTTGTTTCAATCGATGCTCAATACCTTCGTTCATTTGGTAAATTTCTCTTAGTTGCTCTTCTGACTGAAGGATCAGTTGATAATTTAAAAAGGGCCAAAATTTTTCCCAATTAGCAAAATCACTTTGTTGAAGGCTATCTAACGTTGCCGGCGGGACAGCTGTTTGAATAGCTGCTAATTTCTCAGAACCTTCAGCAGCTTTCAACAATACTTTTCGCAATGCCGTAGCACTTTGAAAGGGTGTATCCCCCAATTTTTCATCATGATATCCAGATCCAACACGTTTGACTGGATATAGGGTCATGGGCTTAGGATAGCGACTGTTTTCTTTCGCGTAAGCTAATCCTAAGATAGTATTCGGGGCTCCAACATTGAGTTCGTTACCTGGTATAACAGCTCTCACTGCTTGCTGCATTTGAGCCGCATAAGTCTCGCCATTATTCTTCAGCTGCCTGAACTTAGCTTCGATCTCTTTTTCATGGCGATCCCAGTTTTCAGTAAATAGCTGAAATTTCTCTCCGGTACCACTTTCAGTACCAAACGAGAGAGAATCACACTGCAGCGCTTGAAGAAGAGAAACACCGCCTTTAGCGAAATAATCAGCTGGTTGGACACTAAATGCTACCGGCAACTCAATGACCAGATCTGCTCCGGAAGACAACGCCATGTCTGCACGGTGCCATTTATCTACTATTGCGGGTTCTCCACGCTGTAAAAAATTTCCACTCATGACAACGATGATCACTTCAGCCGAAGTCTGTTTTTTAGCCTCTTGTATTTGATACCGATGTCCATTATGGAAAGGATTGTATTCGGCGATAATTCCGCAACTTTTCATAGTTGGTCCACCCTTCTCATTTCATTCAGCAAAAATGAAACCCTATTTTGTTTCTTTGCGGCAAACGAAAAACCAGCGTGTTGAATCATTAAGTATCTTTCCTTTTCCATAATCTGCAGAGACTTCAACTGAAGTAAAACCGGCCTTTTTCAACATTGAAAGATACTGTTTGATTGGATAAGTTCGTTCTTTATGGGTCTCATCAAAACGCTCGTATAAATCGATCTCCTCTTGGTAAACAAAAAATGTTAAATCGTGTTCAATGGAATGCGAAAATTCTCCTACATAACTTTTCCATAAAAAACTGATTTCTTCGGTCTGATCGTTAAACGTATAGCCGGGAAAAATTTCATCGATCTGATGAATAGAATGTACGTCAAACAGGAACACGCCATCTTCTGTCAAATGTTGGGAGATTTCTTCAAATGTTTTTTGAACAGCTTCTGCATCTGGCAGATAGCAGAGCGAATCGCAATAACATGTCACAGCATCAAACTGTTCTACCACGCTTAAATCCAACATATTGCCAATGATAAAAGGAATCGCCATGTCTACTTCTTCAGCTCGCTCTTTTGCAAGAGCGATCATTTCAGAAGACAGATCCAATCCAGTAACCTGATAGCCTTCTTGTTTCATTTTAATGGCTAAATGACCTGCTCCGCAAGCCAGATCCAATACATTTTCGTGTGTATCAGATAGGTTTTTTTTCGTGAAATCAATCCATAAATCGTATAGCTCTTCATCCATTAAATCATCATAGACTTGAGCGAAAATATTGTAACTCATTCCGTGATCATACCGGAAATATCCACTAAAGGAGCATCGCTCCATAATTTTTCCAAGTTGTAGAATGAACGTTCTGTGTAGTGGAATACATGGACCACAACGTCTCCTAAATCGACTAAGATCCATTTAGCTGAATCTTTTCCTTCGATTTGTTTGACAGAATATCCAGCTTCTTCAACGCTGTCGACGATTGCTTCCGCAATTGCGACAACTTGTCGATCATTATTTCCATGCATGACTACAAAATGATCGGCTAAAAGAGAAATATTTCGTACATCCATTACCATAATATCTTCCGCTCTTTTATCGTCCGCCGCTTTCACTACAAGTTCAAGCAATTCTTTATTTAATTCACTCATGTCTTTCCTCCTATTTGTTTGCTACCCATTTATTGAAAGTAGCCACTGCTTTTGGGTAAATCTTTTTTTTCGTTTGAATCAAATGCATCAATGTCTGTTGCGTTTCATATGTCACAGCTGCTTCTAAATCGTTGGATGCAAGACTTCTTGCTTCGTCTACTCCAGAAAATTTTCTTCCCGGTTCAATAAAATCTGCCACATAAATCACTCGTTCTAATAAAGACATTTCGCTTCTACCAATGGTATGGTAGCGAATCGCATTTAAGATGTCTTCATCCAAGAGGTGAAACTCTTTTTTGGCTATCTCTGCAGCGCATGGTCCATGCCATATATTGCTTCCATAGTCTAACAACTCTTCTTCCAAATGTTCATCAACAATAATCAGTTCTTTCATTTCATGATCAGGTCGCTCTTTAGCGTAATCATGACAAAGAGCTGCAATACTAGCTGCTTCTACTGAGGCGCCGTATTTATCTGCTAATTGTATAGCAGTCTCTTCCACACCTAATACATGCTTGAACCGTTTGGAACTCATCTGTGTCTCCACTTGAGCTGCCAGTTTATCTCTTGACAGCGAGATGAATCGACCTGAATAAACAAGCTGTTCTGGTTTAAGTTTCATAACTATACAACCCTTCTTGATAAATGTACTCAAGAACTTTTTGAGGAATTAAATAATTCACTGTACAGCCGGTGGCAATTTTTTTTCTTAAAGAAGTTGAACTAACGGCTATTTCAGGAACATCTACCCAAATCAAAGGATATTGACTCTCAATCACATATCCCGGTCTTTTGACCCCTACAAATTGAATCAATTGAGCCAATTCATCGATCTTATGCCATTTGGGCAGATAGTTCACCATGTCTGCACCAATAATAAAATAGTATTCTGTATCTGGATTCTGCTGAGTTAACTGCAGCATTGTCTCATAGGTATAGCTTTTTCCGCCACGTTCAATTTCAATCGTTTCAAGATCAAACTTAGGATTGTCTTGAATAGCTCTTTCCACCATTTTTAACCGATGCTCAGCCGCAATTGTTTTCTTAGTATCCACATGCGGCGGAGCAGCGGTAGGCATAAAATAGACTTTGTCTAATCCCAATTGTTGACATACTTGATCGGCAATCATTAAGTGTGCAACATGTGGAGGATTAAAAGTTCCTCCAAGAATACCAACTCTTTTCTTTGTTGTGGTTTCAGCAACTGGTTCACTTAAAACCTGTGTCCGTTTCCCAGAAAAAAACGATTCTTTCACACGACTTCCACTCCTTCTTACCTGTGTGCTCTTAGACGCGTTGCGAAAGGCAGCTCACACTACCGTTTCACAACCACAACTGTTTGGAAAGAACCCTAAACTGTTGTGGTCGTGAAACGTCCGGTGAGCTAAACGCCTTTCTTCACGCTCTTGGTATTTCTAATGATACTTTACGGTATTTTTCTTGCGTCGAAGGTTTGTACAGCACAATTACTCGGCCAATTTTTTGAACGGCTTGACATCCTACTGCCTGTTCAATTTCTTCAGCCACTTCTGGAACTTCTTCATCTGAGTTTTGCAGAATGGATACTTTGATCAATTCTCTTTTTTCTAATGCTTCCCCGATTTGTTTTAACATATCCGGATTCATTCCGTTTTTCCCAATTTGAAAAATAGGATTTAAATGATGTGCTTTACTACGCAAAAAACTTTTTTGTTTTCCTGTTAAGGCCATGCTGATTCTCCATTTCTGTATACGAACTTTTTTATATAATTGACTTTCTGATTAAAACATCGATTCCTTTAGGAGCCCATCCAGCTACTACAACTCCTGGTTCAGGGACTGTTACCCAGCCTAAACCAGCAAATACGATATCTGTCTTTTCTTTGATTGAAAATTCAAAGCGAACAAGTTCTGGGAAAGTATCTTTTTCTTCATTACGAGGTGGTTGCAATAATTCGCCTTTTTGTTTTTGATACAATTCATCTGCTTTTTCTAATTTAGTTCGATGAATATTCAAATCGTTTGAAACGTAACAAGTAAAGGAACTTCTATCCCCTTTGATAAAGTCAAATCGAGCCACTCCACCAAAAAATAAGGTTTGGCCTTCATTCAATTGGTAAACTTTAGGTTTGATCTCTTTTTTAGGAGCAATCAGTTTTAAGTCTTTTGCACCTAAAACATGCGCCATTTGATGACGATGAATAATTCCCGGTGTGTCAATCAATGAATTACCATCTTCTAAAGGAATTTCTATTTGATCCAACGTTGTACCTGGGAATTGAGACGTTGTAATCAAATCTTTTACTCCAGCAGAAGTATTGATGATTTGATTGATCAAGCTGGATTTCCCAACATTCGTGACACCGACTACGTAAACATCTTTTCCGTTACGATATTGTTCGATCATCTCTTTTAAGTGTTCTACTTCATCGGCTTTCATTGCACTAGTCAAAACAACATCTGTCGGTCGCAGACCAGCTTCATGAGCTCTTTCGCGTAACCATTGAGTCAAGCGTCCTCTTTTTTGTGATTTTGGCAATAAGTCTACCTTATTTCCAACCAGCAATACTGGATTTTTCCCAACAAAACGGTGCAATCCAGGAATCAAACTACCATTAAAATCGAACACATCTACTACGTTGACAATCAAGGCATCTTTAGAGCCTATTTCATTCAATAATTTTAGAAAATCATCATCTGTCAAATGAACATCTTGAATTTCATTGTAGTGACGCAATCTAAAACAACGTTGGCAATAAACTTCGCCCGTTTCTAAGCCTTTTTCTAAAGCTGTTTTTGGAGTATAACCCGCTTTAGTTTTATCAGTGGTTTGCAGCAGAGCACCGCATCCAATGCACCGAATTTCTTCTTCAGTCTTTAACTCTGTCTTTGTCATGTATCGATGTCCTCCATCTCATGTTTGGATCTTTTTTAATCAGGTGATTCATAATGTGCAACTCAAAGAAACGATTGATCTTGGTGTTCCAGGCATCTGAATTGAGAATCGGCTTCACTAAGACATTTTGGATTCCGGCAAGATTGGCGCCCCAAATATCTGTCATGATCTGATCTCCCACCATTAAAATCTCTTCTTTCGACAATTCTAATCCTCTAGTCGCTTCATTAAAACCTTTAGACAGCGGCTTCAATGCTCTGGCAACGTAACGCACACCTAATACATCTGCTACACGTTTCACTCGTTCATCGTTGTTGTTTGAAAGGATAACGATTGGTATATCAGCTGTTTTCATGGCTGAAATCCAAGCGATCAATTCTTCGGTACCATTTGGATTATTCCAGGCAATCAGTGTATTGTCTAAATCTGTCAACACCGCTTTTATGCCGTGCTCATTTAATTGTTCCGGTGTAATTTGGTAGATTGCTTCTACCATCCATGTTGGCTTAAATAAATTTAACATAACATCTCCCTACCCATTAAAATAGGAGCACTTCGTTCAGTACTCCCATAGTCTTCTATATTTTTATTATACGCAAAAAAGAAGGAATTTCAATTTTTGCTTTAATTCTTATGCTTCCTCTGGTGGATGTTGTTTAAACTTCTTAAAGAAGTTTAGTTTTGCCGATTCAATATACATTCGACGTTTTAAAGTAACCCCATCATTGCAGTCCAGCGGGTTAGATACTTTTCCAGTTTTGTAAAATCCTTTGATTTTATCTTTTAGGATTGGGTCTTTAATGTATTTCAACAGCAGCCTTTTAGGGACTACGTTAAAGAGTGCTTCATTTTTGACGATAGTCGGTTCGATCGGTTCCTTAGTCAACCAGTCTTTAATATAGTAGGCAGCTACGTTTTCTCCAGCAGCACAGACATAATAATGACTAACCCCTAATCGGCCATTCAATTCAAAAAACTTGTATTGTCCATCACGAGCATCGTATTTCAAGTCATAATTTGAAAAGGCATCAAAGCCGAACTCTTCGACTAATTTACGTACATTCTCATACACGCTTTCTTCTTCACGCGATAAAATGGCTAAATGATTTCCGATTCCTGATGGCGTGTGGTCTTCTAGTAGAATTTGTCCAAAGGAAATCAATTTCACTTCTCCATCTTGGATAGAACGGTATGCGGTAACCACAGCTTGTGTGCTGTCATCTCCGGGAATGTACTCCTGAAGAGCTACTTCGCCTTGATAGCCGCCTTTGCGCATAGCTTCAAAACTTTGTCTGTATTCTTCCTGGTTCTCTAAGATGTACACTTTTTTCTTTCCTTCAAAATGTAAATCTTGATAATTTTGAGAAGTAATAGGTTTCATGACAATCGGAAATTCAAATGGCAGATCTGCTTCAAATTCAGCACTGATTTTTGTCTTTGGATAAGGCACATTTAGCTTTTCACACGCTTCATAAAAATACTGCTTATCTGTAGCTCGTTTAAATACATTTTCGTCCACATAAGGAACTATCCAATTTTTAGGAAATCGTTCCTTATTGACGATCACAAATTCAGCATACAGATCGTCGCTTCCAAAAATAATTTTAGGGATATCCGGCGTTTCATTTTCCAACTTATTGACTTCATCAAATAGCACTTTTTCTTCTTTGATATCTGGCAAAACGTGGTATTCAAAAAAAGGCACGTCAGCAACAGGACCAATAATTCGCGAACAAAAGACATGGACTTTTATTTTATACTCTTCGTACAAAGAACGTCCAATCCCATAAGCTCCACGACTACCTCCAAGTACTACCGGTATAAATGTTTGTTTCATTACTATCATAGCCTTTCTTGATTATATATGATGCTTATTGTAAGTTTCTAGGTTCTTGATGACATGGAATGCATCACCTTCGTATTCAACATAGCCGTTTCCCACTCGTTGATTTATTTCTGCACCTTTCCCAACCACAGCAACGACAGTCGGCATCTCGATATGGCTCATTGCTTTACGGATAGCTTCTGCACGATCTTCAATAATTTCATAAGATCCGTTTTCAGCTATTACAGCTTCCGCTACTTGTTCAGAAATTGAGCGGACAGATTCATTGGCTGGATCATCCTCTGTAATATACACCATATCTGCAATGCGGCCCGCTACTTCCCCCATCTCTTTACGGCGGTTAAAAGCTTTGCCTCCTGGACAACCAAACACAGCGATCATTTGATGATTTGGATACTCTTTTTTCAACGAATTGAATAATACTTCAAAGCTTAATCGATTGTGAGCATAGTCTACGATTCCTACTAAATTAGTATCATGGCTCGTATACAATTCCATGCGTCCTTTTGCTCGAGCTTTCAACAAGCCTGACTTGATATACTCTACCGGGATCTCCAATACATACATTGCAGCAATTGCAGCTAGAGCATTTTCAACATTGAATAATCCAGCAATTCCTAAAGTCATTTTTTCTGTATACTGAGGAGTACGAACATCAAAAGTAATGTGGTGATCCTCTTTTTGAACGTTGTATCCATAAACATCAGCTTTTTCATTGTGTTGGCTAAACGTAACAACTTTATTGGCTTGTTTAGCGGCATTCTCTATTCTTGCAAGATAATCCGTATCCAAGTTCAAACAAATGGTTTTTGATTGCTTAAACAATAAGAGTTTTGAATTTAAATAATCGTCCATGTCACTGTGTTCTAAAGGACTTAGATGGTCTTCCGATATATTCAGAAAAATTCCTATCTCAAAATCCAGGCCTTTTGTCCGATCGTATTTTAATGCTTGGCTGGAAACTTCCATTTCAAAAAATTCTACTCCAGAATCCACTGCCGTTCTAAAATTTTGTTTTAATACCATAGCTTCAGGTGTGGTCATACGAGAAGGAGCTTTCGTTACCCCATCATAGTTTTCTACTGAAGAGAAATAAGCAGAATTTTTTTTCTGATTGGCTACCAGATAGTCATCTAAGATAGAACGAATAAAGTTCGTAGTCGTTGTTTTTCCTTTTGTACCTGTCACACCCACTAAGGTCAAATCTTTTTCTGGAAAATCAAAGAATAAAGAACTTAACAAAGCCATAGCTTCGCGTATATCCGTTACTAAGATCACCGGTGCATCTACATCATATTCCACTTCGCTCACATAAGCTACAGCACCATATGAAACTGCTTGTCTCAAATACTCTTCTTTAAAATTTGCTCCTTTACAAATAAACAAAGAAGGGTCACTGACTTCTCTTGAGTCATAAGTCATCTGTAAAATGACATTCTCAGTAATCATCGAGTTTTGGTCAATGGTTGTTTTGATCAGAATATCATTTGCAACTAATTGATTGATGTATTCTTGTACTTTTAAAGCTTTCATGTATCCATAACTCCCTTTGCTTAAACTAATGGTTGAGTCCGTCGTGCCAGTTCCACTGTTTTCCGAACCAAAACATCATCAGCATCTACTACATTACTCTTCTTTTTGTGGTCGTAACTATTGAAGATAGATAATTCAGTGCATCCCAGCACTACATAATCACACTGTTCCGCTTCGAAACAGGACACCATCTTATTGTAACGAGGCATATTGATATTGGAATTTTGCTTGATATCTACATAGATCAAGTCGTTAACGATTTTTTGCAACTCTTTGTTCGGTACGTAAGAAGCAAATCCAGCTTCATTGAGTTTATCTTCATAGATTTTCGATTCGATCGTACCTTCAGTGGCAGCAATCCCGATTTTCATCCCTTGTTTTGCTCCCCGTACCATCAGTTCTTTAACTGTTTCATCAATCATGTTTAAAAAAGGAACATTGATCAATTGGGCTAATTCATCGTAAAAGAAATGTGCCGTATTGCAGGGCATCACAATAAAATCAGGTTCCATCGCTGCCAGTTTTTGCAAACCAGAAGCTAGCACAGGAACTGGGTTTGGCGCGCTTTTGTCTAAAATATATTCCGTACGATCCGGAATACTAGCTTTATTGTATACAACATAGTTTAAATAATCTTGGTCTTTATTAGCAGCAGATAACCGGTTTAGTTCCTGAATAAAATTTTCAGTTGCTAAAGTTCCCATACCACCTAAGACAGCAAATAAATGTTCACTCATCCGCTTCTACTCCTTAAGTTAACTTAAGTTTAACAAACTTCTATTCATTATAACAAAATATTCTACTGATTTCATAAATATGAGAGGGCAAACAGATAAAAACACCCGTTTACTCTAAAAAAAACTGTAGCAGTTTCTAAAACTTGACGTGCCAAACAGGCCCTTTATCAAATACAGCGAACGAATACGAAAGGGATTTTATCATTATGGACAAAATAAAACAACCGATGCAGAAATACGACTATTTCTGCATCGGTTGATTGCTTAATCTTGAAGTAGTTCAAATATTTCTATGGCTACGATGTCGATATCATCAAATTGATATACTTGACCGGTTGCTCTTTCTTCTAGTTCATAGATTCCTGCTTTTCCATCATAAGTAATCAAACAGCGCTCAGCGCCCTCTTTTTCAAAACGACGAACTTGTACTTCTCCGTCTGTGCCTTCTTGCATAGCTTCTAATCTTCGTATAATGGCTGTTAATTGTGAAGACTTCATGATTCGTGCCCCTTTCAAACTTGACTCAGTACCATTTTAACAGATTTTATTGCAAATAACACTATACTCACTTGTCTTTTATGAAAAAAAATATCCATCGTCTCTATATCCCTGTTAAATAAAGCTTTCCTCATCATCCAGTACTCACATTTGCCCCACAATTATGATAATTAAATTATAGACACATCCTTAGAATAATCAATTATTATTCCATTAACTGATATCTAATAAAAAAAGAGCTGCAATCATTTCGTCGCAGCTCCTGATAAAATGAACCTAATCAATTTTCCCACCATAGTTTGATCAAAGCTTGAGTTCCATCATTGCCATTCCCTTTGCCTTCTAATTCTTCATAAAGTTTTTCAGCAAGAGCAGTAGCGGGTAAATTAAGATTCATTCTTTTGGCTTCATCTAGAACGATCTTCAAATCTTTCACAAAATGTTTGATGAAAAAACCTGCAGAATAATCTTCTTTTAAGATACGAGGTCCATAATTAGAAAGCGACCAATTTTGAGCGCTCCCTCCTCCAACGGTGTCCAAGACTTTTTCTATGTCTAACCCTGCTGCTTTTGCGTAAACCAACAGCTCTGTCATTCCAGTCATTGTACCTGCAACCATGATTTGATTTGCCATCTTGGTGTGTTGCCCGCTGCCAGCAGACCCTTGCAGATTTAATTTCCCAGAAAACTCTTCAAGAATCGGCTTCACACTATCAAAAACTGGTTCATCTCCACCTACCATAATCGTTAACGTTCCATTTTTCGCGCCTAAATCTCCTCCTGACACAGGAGCATCTAAAACAGCGATTCCTTTTTCTATACCGGTTTGATAAATTCTATTTGCTAGTGTTGGGGTGCTGGTCGTCATATCAATTAAGATATGTCGTTTTGTAGCTGTTTTAAATATTCCGTTTTCGCCATAATACACTTCTTCTACGTCCGACGGGTAACCTACGATGGTGAAGATCACTTCTGCATTTTCAGTTACTCCAGCAGGCGTATTTTGCCATTTAGCCCCCAACTCTATCAACTCACTAGCTTTGCTTTTAGTACGGCTATAAATTTGCACCTCATATCCTGCTGACAATAAATGTTTCACAATTGACGTACCCATTACGCCAGTCCCAATAAACCCTATTTTTTTCTTCGTCATTGATCTATCTCCCCCAATTTATTCTTATAGTGCATCAATTATACCATTTAATGTTGCCCAATAGTCATTACCCAGACATCAAAAGAAGCTTCTACTTCTTGTCGTGAAGGAACTCGCTTTCTAGTTGCTGTTGTTGATAGAACTCTAGCCATAATGCTGCTAACCGTTCTTCAGAATAATAGTGGTTCCCTTCTACAGCTTGCTGTTTCAGTTCAACATACGCATCAGGTTCATTTTTCAAGCGGGATATAGCTTCTTTCATACTCGATCTATCAGCACTAGGAAGATAATAGCCTTTCAAAACTGGTTCATAAAGCGGTAAATCTCTTAACATCACTGGAGTATTACTAGCGAAAGATTCTAATATACACATTGGAAACAGCTCTTCATAAGAAGGCAACAAGAATAAATCAGCCAGGTTGTAGTAGTCCCGCATTTCATCACGCTGAATAATCCCGGTAAAGGACAAGTTTTTTGGCGGTTGCTCCATTATTTTTTTAAACTTCTCATAACCATCCGTGATTTTCCCAAATGAAAATCCGCCAGCCCAAATAAATTGCACATCCGGCATCTCTTCTGCTAATTTCACAAAATCATAGACTCCTTTACGTTCTTGCACTTGACCGGCACCAAAAACAACAAATTTCTCTGCAGAAATTCCTTTAGCTTCTCTGAGTTGTTTTTTTTGTTCTGGCAAGTAAGCAAAAAAATCCTTTTTCGCTACAAAATTAGGAATATATGTAATTTTATTTTCAGCAATTCCGTATTTCTTTAATTCTTCAATAAAAATAGGATTTACCACAACTAAATGGTCCATCCTTTTATAAAAAGATATGACGTATTTGTAAAAAGTATTTTCTATGATACGCGGTAAATGAATACTGCCTTTAAGAGTAGACGGTAAAAAATGCACATACCCTATCTTTCTTCCAAATCGCTTTCTAAAAAAAGTGCTGAGATAAAAAGGCAGGTCAATAGTGTGGTAGTGACTGATAGCCGTTTTAGAATATTTATTGATCGATAATTCGATAGAATGAGGATGGTACTTCCTTAACAGTTGAATCAGCTCTAAATAAGCGCTCCCCACTCCTTGTCCTTGTACTTTATCAGCAGAAGAAAACATATTTACTTGAAGCATTTTTTACCCTCTCCTTACTGATTTTCGATAAACTTTTGAATCCACTTGTTTTTCTTGATTGTGGATGTGTATCGCCTCTTCGTAATACTGCAATACCTCTTCCCCAAAAACGGTCGCTGAGATAGAGTTTAACAAGTTTTTTCTTTCTTTTGTAGTTGTTTCTTGTTTCTTATCATTGGTTAAATACTCAATGATCGTTTGTCCCAGTTCTTCATCTTTTTGATAAGTTTTACCCAATTTACCACTGTAGATCAACATATCGGTATACGAACTGGATCTTGCGACAATATCTGTTCCTGCCGCGATAGCTTCAATATAAGTAAGACCTTGAGATTCAGAAGTTGACGCATTCACATATAGATCTGATGCTTGATAATAAGCATTTACTTCATCGACGCTTACTTCTCCAGCAAATCGAATCGAATAATCGATTCCCAATTCATGGCTCAATTGTTCCAATGCACCTCGAATAGGCCCATCTCCGACAACGATTAATTTAGCGGTCGGAAACTCAGCCAATACTGTTGGAAAAGCACGCAAGATAGCTTGAATATTTTTTTCTTGTGCTAACCTGCTTAATGACAACAATACCAGCTCATCTTCTGAAATAGCTAATTCCTGGCGGATATCACGTGTAGATTTGGCACTTAACTTCTTCAAATTAACCCCAGTTGGAATCACTTTAATGCTTCTGGTAACGCCATAAGAAATCAATTTATTTTTTGCTTTTTCACTCGGGGCAATAACCCCAGCAGTTTGATTGCAAAAATACTTCGAAACCAATTTTACATGTGAGGGTCTGAGGACTTTCCCTTTTGCCACGTAATGCAAATAATCTTCATACATCGTATGGTACGTATGAACACAAGGAATGTTCAGTTGGCGCGCTACATACTTACCTGTCATTCCCAAACTGAATTCCGTATGAGTATGCACTAAATCAAGTTTCAATTCCTTTGAAGTTTTTAGCGCACTAAGCATTCCGCGAAATGCTACACGTCGATCTTTGAATGAGAAAAAAGGGATGCTCGAAAAGCGGACAATGTTGGGCTCAGATTTCTGCGCCATGGGATCTGTCGTAGTAAAAATAATCACTTCATGTCCATGTTCTTCCAACTCTTCTTTAAGCGTTTGGATTGAAGTAGCAACACCACTAACTTGCGGGAAATACGAATCAGTGAAAATTCCAATTCTCATTTATTTTCACTCCTTTAATAAGATTATACGTTTTTTTTATAAAAAAAACAGTTTATATACTGTAAAAATTCTATGTAAACTTATTTCTATTTATCACCATCTTACCTTATCATATAAAAATTAAAAACTTATCCAACTTTAGCATGAAAAAAGATAATATTTTTAGTCTATACACAAAAAGGTTCATTAGGCTTATCTCCTAATGAACCTTTTCTATTTGTTTCAATTAGCGTTATTTCACGTATTCTTCAACCAATGCAACAACTTCATCAGCAGTATCACAATCATTGATTGCTTTTTCTGCAAGTTCAGTCATCTTAGTAGAATCTAATTTTTTCATTAAGCTGCGTGTTTTTAACACACTTGAAGCACTCATTGAAAATTCGTCTAATCCTAATCCTAACAATAACGGAACAGCCGTTTGATCTCCAGCCATCTCTCCACACATACCAGCCCATTTGCCTTCTTTATGCGCTGAATCAATAACATTCTTGATTAAGCGTAAAATTGAAGGATTGTAAGGTTGGTACAAGTAAGAAACGCGCTCATTCATACGGTCAGCAGCCATTGTGTATTGAATCAAGTCATTCGTTCCAATACTAAAGAAATCAACCTCTTTAGCAAATTTATCTGCAATCACAGCTGCAGCTGGAATTTCAATCATGATACCAACTTGGATAGAATCAGAAACTTCAATACCTTCATTGATCAAGTTTTCTTTTTCTTCCATCAAAATAGCTTTCGCTTCACGGAATTCAGCTAAAGTAGCGATCATAGGGAACATGATACGTAAGTTACCATGAACTGAAGCACGTAATAGCGCACGCAATTGTGTTCTAAACATATCAGATTCATTTAAACTAATACGAATCGCCCGATATCCTAAGAACGGGTTCATTTCATGAGGCAAGTCTAAGTATGAAAGTTCTTTATCCCCGCCGATGTCCATTGTACGGACAACAACTGGTTTGCCTTCCATACTTTCTAATACTGTTTTGTAAGCTGTGTATTGATCATCTTCTGTAGGGAAATCTGTAGAATCCATGTATAAGAATTCTGTACGGTATAAACCAACAGCTTCAGCACCGTTATTGTGAACTCCGTCTAAATCTTTAGGCGTTCCAATATTAGCAGCTAATTCAATGTGTTTTCCGTCAGAAGTAACCGTAGCTTCTTCTTTTAATTTATCCCATTCAGCTTTTTGAGCTTCAAAAGCTTCAGCTTTTTTAGCATACACTTCAATAGTATCAGTATCTGGTTTAATGTAAACTTCGCCTTCTAAACCGTCTACAATAATTTCGTCTCCATCTACTACACGTTGAGTGATTTCTTTAGAACCAACAATTGCAGGGATTTCAAGAGAACGCGCCATAATCGCAGAATGTGAAGTACGACCTCCAACATCTGTAACAAAAGCTTTTACGTATTTACGGTTTAATTGAGCTGTATCACTTGGCGTCAAATCATGCGCCACAACAATCACTTCTTCATCAATTGTTGAAGGACTTGGCAATTTAACTCCTAATAGATGTGCTAGAACACGTTTACGGACATCTTTGATATCTGCAGCACGTTCTTGCATGTAAGGATTGTCTTCCATGCCTTCGAATATAGCGATGAATGTATCTGTTGCTTCTTGCAAAGCACTTTCTGCATTGATTTTGTTGTCTTTAATGTTGCTTTCAATCGTTCCAATTAAATCAGGATCAGAAAGCACCATTAAATGAGCATCGAATACTTGCGCTTCTTCTTCTCCTAGGCTTTTTGCAGCATTTTCACGGATCTGTTCAAGTTCCCCTTTAGCTTTCGCTACAGCGTCGCTTACACGTTGAATTTCCTTTTCAGAATCTTCAACTGTTTTTTTGGTGAAAGTTAGATCAGGTTCAATGAGCATATAGGTTTTTGCTGTGGCAATACCATCACTTGCTGCAATCCCTTTCAACACTTCTACCATTATTCAGATAAGCCTTCTTTCTTCATTGTTTCCTCAATACCGTTGATTGCTTCAGCTTCGTCTGCACCTTCCGCAGTGATGGCAACGTCAGCACCTTGTCCAACACCTAAAGACATTACGCCCATGATTGATTTTAAGTTTACTGATTTACCTTTGTATTCAAGGTTGATATCTGAGTTGTATTTACTTGCTGATTGTACTAATAGTGTAGCTGGACGTGCGTGGATTCCTGTTTCAGCTACGATATGAAATTCGCGTTTTTCCATAATTGGTTATTCCCCTTTATTTCGAGTATTTTTTTATGAGAGTCAGATTCAGCTGTTTTTTTACTGAAACCAGTAATTTCAACGACCAAAAATAACCCTTTCACAAGATAGATTACCATTTTTTTATTCTTTTCACAACTATTTTTACATTCAACTCATTATTTAATCAGAAATTTAATTATTTTAGTCTTTTTCGTAATGATAAATGACATTCCCACCTAATTCTGCTTTCCCTACAATACGGCTTTTTTCTGGATGCTTATTCCATACCTCAAGAAATACCATGAAATTTTCTTTAGAAACAGCCAATTCACTTTGTTCCTCAGAAACTAATGCATTTAATTGAGCATTCATTTCTTCCATTGTCATGTAATCACCTCACAAAAATTTAGTTCTCTCTATAGTGTATCACTTTATTAAAATAGAAAATAGATGTATCCTGTCGGTAGAATGTAGATTGCCTATGGTTAGAGAAATCTTTTTAATAGAAAATACTTGAAAGTCAGTATTGGTCAGTGTATAATAAATCCATAAAGGTCAGATATAGTCAAATTCTAATTTGACCTATAAATCAATCTTTGAAAGGTTGTGTAACGATATGTTATGTCAAAATTGTAATCAAAACGAAGCAACGATTCATTTGTATACAAGCATGAATGGTCAAAAAGGTCAACTAGATCTTTGTCAAAATTGTTATCAAGAATTAAAAAATGCACAAGCTAGAGGAATGGGAAACAATAGGCCCCCACAAAATCCTTTTGGTTTTGGAAACCTAGATGATTTATTCCGTTCTATGCAAGGCGGAACAAAAAATTATTCAAATTCAAATGTCCCTCCTACTCAGAATGGTTCTGGTGGCGGCAATCAACCTCCTACTAGAAGAAAATCTGGAATTTTAGGTGAATACGGTACTAATTTAACTGATCTCGCAAAATCCGGTGCAATCGACCCCGTTATTGGCAGAGATCAAGAAATTGAACGTGTTCTGGAAATTTTAAATCGCCGTACAAAGAACAACCCAGTTTTAATCGGTGACCCAGGTGTAGGTAAAACTGCCGTGGTAGAAGGTTTGGCTCAAAAAATCGTGGATGGAGACGTACCGCAAAAATTAATGAATAAAGAAGTGATCCGCTTAGATGTAGCTTCCTTAGTACAAGGTACGGGTATCCGTGGTCAATTTGAAGAACGTATGCAACAATTAATGAATGAATTGAAACAAAATAATCAAGTCATTCTATTTATTGACGAGATTCATGAGATTGTTGGTGCTGGAAGTGCTGACGGCAGCATGGACGCAGGGAACATCTTAAAACCTGCTCTTGCTCGTGGCGAACTGCAATTAGTTGGTGCTACTACCTTGCGAGAATATCGTTCTATTGAAAAAGATGGTGCTCTTGAACGTCGTTTACAACCTGTACGGGTAGATGAGCCTACTGTAGAAGAAACCTTCAGTATTTTAAAAGGAATTCAAAAGAAATACGAAGATTATCATCAAGTAAACTATTCAGATGAGTCTATTCGTACTGCTGTTAATTTATCTGATCGTTACATTCAAGATCGTTTCTTGCCGGACAAAGCTATCGACCTTCTTGATGAAGCAGGTTCAAAGAAAAACTTAACGATTCAAACAGTTGACCCGCACATTATTGAAGATAAAATCGCTGAAGCTGCTCAAGAAAAACAAGCGGCTTTGCAAAACGAAGATTATGAAAAAGCAGCTTTTTATCGCGATCAAGCAGCTAAATACGCGGCTATGAGAGATCAACAACAACCCGATTCCGATAAACCAGTGATCACAGAACAAGATATGATCAATATCATTGAAATGAAAACCAACATTCCTGTTGGCGATTTAAAAGAAAAAGAGCAGACTCAATTGCGTAATTTAGATAAAGATTTGAAGAAACACGTTATTGGACAAGATGCTGCGATTGAAAAAATTGCTAAAGCTATTCGCAGAAATCGTGTTGGATTTAATAAAAAAGGACGCCCGATCGGTTCATTCCTTTTCGTTGGACCTACGGGTGTGGGTAAAACAGAATTGGCTAAGCAACTAGCTTTTGAATTGTTTGGAAATAAAGAGGCCTATGTGCGTTTTGACATGAGTGAATACATGGAAAAACATAGTGTGTCTAAATTGATCGGTTCTCCTCCAGGCTATGTCGGTTATGACGAAGCTGGACAACTGACCGAAAAAGTTCGTCGCAACCCGTACAGTATTTTACTATTAGACGAAATTGAAAAAGCTCATCCTGATGTATTGCATATGTTCTTGCAAATTCTAGATGATGGACGCCTAACAGATGCTCAAGGGAGAACTGTCAGTTTTAAAGATACGATCATTATTATGACAAGTAATGTAGGACAAGGGGAGATTGAAGCTAGTGTAGGATTTTCTGCAACCAACCAATCTAACCGCAGTTCTGTCTTAAACCACTTGACCGACTACTTTAAACCAGAATTCATCAACCGTTTTGACGGTATTATCGAATTCAATTCTTTAACTAAAGAAAATCTGCTGCAAATCGTAGACATTATGATCAATGACGTCAACAATATGCTTCAAGACCAACACATTACACTTGATGTGGATCAACAAGTCAAAGAAAAACTCGTTGATTTAGGTTATGATGCTAAACTAGGCGCTCGTCCTTTACGCAGAGTAATCCAAGAACAAATTGAAGACCGTATCGCTGATTTTTATCTAGATCATCCAAACGTCAAAGAATTAATCAGTACCACAACTGATGATGGAGAAATCACTATACAAGCTAAAGATAACCACACAGCTGTAGAAGCAGTGAAGGATTCATCTTCTGAAGAAGCAGAAGACTAATTTAAGCCCCTCTTTTCATGTGTAACCTTCAAAAGGTAGCGCGTAACGCCTAGCTTTTGAAGGTTTTTTCTTTTTTTAGGCAATAATCTTTTGTAAAACGCTTTTCTGAGGTTTATAATAAAATTATATAAATTTAAATTCTTTAAAAATTGAGGTGGAGAACGTGAAATTAATCGATGTAACCAATAGTCATTCTCATTTAGTGAATAATCAGCTGGAAAATACAGATGCCGTTTTTATAAAAGTTTTTTCATTAGGTTCCACCACGGTCATTTTTTCTGGAGCACCAACACATCAAGATGTGATTCTTCAAAATAAAAACCGGAATATAAAAAATTCCGAGATTCATTTTGCAATTGAGAATATTTTAGAAGTGAATCCCGAGGACGTTGAAATCTTTCCTGCTTCTCATCTTGTTGAACTATCTATTAAAGTTTAAACTGATTCATAATAAGCAGCCTGGAAAACTTATTCGGTTTCCGGGTTGTTTTATATGCCGATTCAGCAAGCCCCTCTTGTTGATCTTTACTACTGATGTAATACTTAAGACAACCATTAAGCAAAAAACTACTCTAGAGGTATTTCCGATCAGCTTTTCAAAAAACTGGAAGTTCAATAACATTTTGATACAGGACCCTCCAACATGCAGTTTAAAACAGTCAGAGAGAAAAAAAGTTTATTCTGCTGTTTCAAACTGCATGAAAATTCTATTGCTTACGTATCAAATTGAAACGACTTCATTGATTTTGTCGAATTTATTCCTCACCAAACAAAAACGTCTCTTTCAATCCTGATACAGGAATGAAATGAGACGTTTTTTTATACTAAGCAAGGATAATTCATTGCTTTTTACAGTAAGCTTTTTAATTCCACGTCTGGATATTTGTCTGCAAACCAGCGCATAGCAAATTCATTTTCGAATAAGAACAACGGATTGTCGAAACGGTCTTTCGCTAAGATATTCCGACTAGAAGACATATTTTCATCTAAGTCTTTTTCATCGATCCAACGTGCAATCTTAGTTCCCATTGGCGTCATAATGATTTCTGAATTGTATTCGTGTAACATTCTGTGTTGGAATACTTCAAATTGCAACTGACCTACAGCGCCAATAATGTAGTCTTCTGTATGATACGTTTTGTACAACTGGATGGCTCCTTCTTGAACCAATTGTTGCACACCTTTGTGGAAAGATTTTTGTTTCATGACATTTTTAGCGGAAACTTTCATAAACAACTCAGGCGTAAATTGTGGAAGATTTTCAAATTCCACATTTAAGTTGTTTTCATAAATGGTATCTCCAATTTGGAAGTTACCAGTATCGTATAGACCAATAATGTCTCCAGCAACTGCATGTTCCACTGTCTCACGTGTTTCAGCCATAAATTGAGTGGAATTGGACAATCTCATTTTCTTAGCCGTTCTAGCAAGCGTTACGTCCATTCCCCGTTCAAATTTCCCTGAACAAATACGCACAAACGCGATTCGGTCACGGTGAGCAGGATTCATGTTCGCTTGAATCTTGAAAATAAAACCTGAAAATTTTTCATAAGCTGGGTCAACTTTTTCATCTTCTTTTGTTTCATGAGCAGATGGTCCTGGAGCGAATTCTAAATAAGTATCTAAGAACGTTTGAACTCCAAAGTTTGTTAAAGCAGAACCAAAAAATACAGGTGTCAATTCTCCAGCTTGTATTTTTTCTCTTGAAAATACATTTCCTGCTTCACTTAATAATTGCGCATCTTCTAACGCTTGATTGTATAAAGAATATTGCTTCAATGGATGTTCTCCAATGATTTCGCCATCTTCGTCCAATGGAGCGTATGCTTCGCCGTTCATTCCATTTACTTCAGGACGATGAACTTCTACACGATTATTGTATAAATCATATAAACCAAGCAGCCCTTTACCCATACCAATCGGCCAGTTCATAGGGTAAGCATCGATCTCTAACACTTCTTCCAACTCATCAATCAGATCCAATGGCTCTCTTCCATCACGGTCTAATTTATTGATAAAGGTGAAAATTGGAATCCCTCGCATACGACAAACTTTGAATAATTTCTTCGTTTGCGGCTCGATCCCTTTGGCACTATCGATCACCATAACTGCACTATCTACAGCCATCAACGTTCGATACGTGTCTTCTGAGAAATCCTCATGTCCTGGTGTGTCCAAGATATTGATGCGTTTGTCTTGGTAATCAAACTGCATAACTGAACTAGTAACAGAGATTCCACGTTGCTTTTCAATTTCCATCCAGTCAGATTTTGCAAATTTTCCGGTTTTTTTCCCTTTTACTGTCCCAGCTTGACGAATCGCTCCCCCAAAAAGCAACAATTGTTCCGTAATGGTTGTTTTACCAGCATCCGGATGGGAAATAATGGCAAAAGTTCTCCGGGATGACACTTCCTCTTTTAACGTTTGTTTCATTTTTAAATCCCTCTTTTTTTAGTATAATCTATATTTTTTATATGAATAAACGAACACGGTTGCTCGTGATAAGTTCAACTTACCAATGATATTTATACATCTTATCATCAATAACCTATCATTTGCTGCGTGCTTTTTAGTTAAATTTCAACTACAACTAATGTATTATATCATAACTTGAAACTAAGGGCGAGACAAATGTCGTTTTATGCGCAACGGATCTCTTTTAATCAAACAAATACAAAAAAGGCTGGGAAAAATCCCAGCCTTTTTCATCTTGGTCTATTTTTATACGGTTGCTTCTACTTTGATTTTTCTTTCTTGTTCTACTGCAGCTTGTGCAAGTAAGTTCAAGTAGTTCCAAGGACGATCGAATACTGGTTGGAAGAAGAAATCAACGTAAGCCAAGTCTTCAATAGTCATTTTGTTTTGAATAGCTAAAGACAATGTATTAGCAGATTGAGTGATATCGTATTTAGACATTACTTGTCCACCCACGATACGGTTTGTTCCTACTTCGTACACTAATTTCATCAATAGTTTTTCGTTTGTCGGCATAAATTCAGGACGGTAGAAATCTTCCACTACGACTGAACGTACGTCTAATCCAAAGTGAGAAGCACTGTTCACATTCACACCTGTAGAACCAATATTGAAACCAAACAAGTACAATCCAGAAGTGGATTGAGTCCCACGGTATTTAACAGTTGGTTCAATAATGTTTTTACCAACTAACGTACCCATACGAACAGCATTTGTAGCTAACGGAATGTAAGCAGATCCGCCGTTTGGATTGTAGTGTACTGCACAACTGTCTCCAGCAGCGTAAACATCTTCGTTGCTTGTTCTCATGTATTCGTCAACTAAGATAGCGCCATTTGGCAACATGTCTACTTGACCTTTCAATAGTTCATTGTTTGGACGGAATCCAACACACATGATAACCATTTCAGTATCAAATGAACCGCCAGAAGTAACCACTTTACTTACTTCACCATTCTCGTTAGCTTCGAAACCATTTACTGTTTGGTTTAGAGCTAATTTAATGCCACGCTCTTGCAAGTCGTGTTCTAATACATCTGTAAGTTCTGCATCTAAATATTTATTTAAGATTCTGTCTAATCCATCAATCAAAGTAACATCTTTACCAGATTCAGCAAATGCTTCAACTAATTCAATACCAATATATCCTCCACCAACAATAACAACTTTTTGTTTGTCTTTAGCTTGGCGAATGATTTCGTTGGCTTGATTGTAGTTTTTGCACAATAAGATATTTTTAGAATCGATTCCAGAGATTGGAGGAACGATTGGCCATGAACCTGTCGTATTAACTAGTTTGTCGTAAGATTCTTCAAAAACTTCTCCAGTTTTGATGTTTTCTACAACTACTTTTTTAGCTGCAGTATCAATTTTTGTAACATTATGCTCCATGTGTACTGATGCACCCATTGAAGCTAATTCTTCAGGATTTGAGTAAAACAACCCTGCTGGATCTTTCACAACCCCACCTACATAAAGGGCAATTCCACAAGATAAGAATGACACATTGTCATTACGTTCAAAAACAGTTACTTCTACATTTGGGTTGTCATTTAGAATTGTTTTTACAGCTGATGTTCCAGCATGCGTACAACCTACTACTATTACTTTCATTGTGAATCCTCCTGATGGACCTCATCTTGGTCTAATTTCGGTATTTGATGAATAAAAGTTGTTCTTATTCACAGGTCACAGAATACTACATCTTTCACAAACTTGTCAATGCTTTATTCAGAAGTTCGTGTATTTTTTATTCAGAAGTTCGTGTATTTTTTTTCAAATTCCGATATTTGTATTCTTTTCTAAGCTTGTACATATTGTGAAGATAGCTAATAATAGTTTTGGTCACTGCATAAGTCGGAACAGCTATGATCATTCCCAGCACACCTGATAGATTTCCTGCCACCAATAACAATACGATGATGGTCAGTGGATGGATATCTAAGGATTTCCCTATGATATTAGGTGAAACCAGATTGCTTTCAATTTGTTGAATGACCAATACTACTAGAGCTACTTTCAAAGCTTGAACAGGTGAGATGGTCAGAGCCAAGACAACGGCTGGAGCAGCACCGATAAATGGTCCAAGATAAGGAATGATATTCGTTACGCCGGCAATCAGTCCTAACAGCAATGCATAAGGCTGCCCAACGAGTAAATACCCTAAATAAGTAAAGATACCAATGAATAAACACACTAAAGCTTGTCCACTAATATAAGAAGAAATGGTATTGTTCATCTGTCCCATTAAACCAATCATTTCTGTCCGGTACTCAAAAGGTAAAAACCGAGAGATGGCTTGGGGCAATTTACTGCCATCACGGAACATATAAAATAACATAATCGGTACGGTAACAATAAAAATCGCTGCATTGGTTACGATACCGACTAGAGAGCCCAAACTTGTGGTGACATTTGTGATCAAGAAATTCGAAACACTTCTTATCGTCAATCCAAAAGAATCCACGATTTCAGTAACATCAATTTCCTTAAACCACTCTTGCTCTTCTAATTTGGCTAATTGCATTTCTAAATTATTGACTACTTTTGGCAAGTTCTCCAGTAATTGCCCGATTTGTGTCAGAATGGCTGGAATCAATGTCAAAACCAAAATGATTACAATGCTAATAAAAACCAAGAGTACGATAGGAGTAGCGATTTTTCTTTTGATATTGATTTTTTCCAGTAAAGATACAATCGGAGTCAGCAGGTAATACAGAAATCCAGCAGTTAGAATCGGCATAAACAGTGTAGCTATAAATGTTGTGACGGGGAAAAATAGGAAGTCGATTTTTGTCATAATAAAAATAATGGTGACGACTACCAATAGCCACACTGTCCAGAACATCAACTTAGAATCTTTCATTTTATTCATATTTTGCATTCCTCTTTCGCGAAGGGTCATAAATTTTTTAATTCATTTTTGAGAACAGGTAATTTTCCACTAATTGTTCGGTGGCAACTATCGAGTCATTATGCGTTCTTTCATAGGCGTGGCTAGCATCAATTCCAGCTCCGATCAAGGCATGTCGTACGTCGGCTCCTGCTTTCATAGCTGCTGAAGCATCGCTTCCATAATAAGGATAAATATCTAATTGGTACGGGATTTGATTTTTTTCACACAAGTTAGTCAAGTTTTTTCTAAATTCATAGTGATATGGACCGCTCGCATCTTTCACACAAATGGAAACAGAATATTCATCTGTTTGTTGGTCATCGCCCATAGCTCCCATATCAACTGCTAAATACTCCACTACTTTATCTGAAATATTGGAGTTGCCGCCATATCCGATTTCTTCATTGTTCGAGATAAAAAAATGCGTCGTATACGGCAATTTTCTATTGTCTGTCTTTAATTTCTTCAAGAATTGGATCAAGATTGCTACGCTCACTTTGTCATCTAAGTGACGCGACTTGATAAAACCTGTTTCTGTAATTTCGGTACGAGCATCGAAGCTGATAAAGTCTCCGACTGAAATTCCAAGAGCTTTAGTTTCTTCAGCGTTTGTGATTTTTTCGTCTATTCTAACTTCGATGTTGTCTTGGTTCCTTTCTGCTTCTCCGGCATCTTTATACACATGAACGCTCGTTTGGTGCATCAGGATTGTGCCAGAGTAAGTAGTATCATTCGCAGTATGAATAGTGCAGTATTCTCCTTCAATAGCATTGAATCGAAATCCACCAATCAAATCGATTTTCAAACGGCCATCTGGTTTGATGGCGCGGACCATCGCTCCTAATGTATCTACATGAGCAGTGATGAAGCGTTCTTGTTCCTTGGTTTCGCCCTCTACGGTAACAATTAAACTCCCTTTTCGATTAATAGTCGGTTGATACCCTGCTTTTACCAAGGTAGATTGGATTGACGCAATGATTTCGTATGTATTGCCTGTTGGAGAAGGAATCGTAGTTAGTTTTTTAACGACATCAATTGTTTTTTCAGACATTTATTTAACTCCATTCTATGTAATTTTTTATAATTTTAGTATAAGCTAAAGAGTTTGAGAATGAAAGGCAGGTTTTTGTTTTCAAATTTCTTTTCTTTCGCAAAATCAGTTCTGATCATTTTCCATAACCCCTTTTTAAAAACGATAGCAAAAACCCTTCAACATTTGCCGTTGAAGGGTTTCCTTACAAGCTGCTTACTTATTTATCCGCTTTTTCGTACGGTTTAAATGTCAACTTATACTCTTCATTTAGTATCAGAGCAGCTGAAAATAGTTGTCCATTTTTTTTCTTAAATCCTTTTAATAGTGCAGACTCTCTCTGAGACAGCAGCTTTTTGATGGTAGCCTCAGACAACGTTTTTCCTATAAAACGTTTCGGCAAGGTAAATGAACAACCGTTACTGTATCCCTGACAACCATAAAATTTTCCTTTATCCATTATCGATTTCCCGCATACAGGGCATATTCCAACTTCTTTTTTTGCAGAGGTCGAAGCGCTTATCTGGTCAGACCAGTCACTCCTTTCCATCACTTCAGCACTTGAAACGATGGTATGATGAATAAATTTTTGGATATTCGTCAAGAAAGCTTGTTGCGTACCTTCTTCTTTCTTTATTTTCTTTAAATAGGTTTCCCACTTAGCTGTCATCTCAGGGCTGCTTAATAAGGTATTTTCCACTGCTTGACAGAGTATGACCCCTTTTGGAGTGATCGTCACATTACTTTTTTGAATATCAATGTAGGTTTGTTTTTTTAGTGTTTCAAGGACGTTCGCCCTTGTCGCCTCTGTGCCTATTCCTTCAGTCGCTTTTAAAATTTCTTTTTCTTCTTCATTTTCCAACTCTTTGCCACACGTCTTCATTGCTGTGATTAAAGTTCCCTCTGTGTATGCTTTTGGCGGAGATGTAAATCCTTCTGTTGTTTTTAATTCAGTATCAACAGATTCTTTTTCTCTCAGCAAAGGCAGCTCTGTATTCTCTTCCTTCTCTGTTTTCTGGCTCATCGAAAATTCCAGTCTTCGCCAGCCTTTATCCAGTACCGTTTTCCCTTTACTGATAAAAGGCACTCCCTTAATATCTACAGTAACAACGGTTTCATCATATTGATAATCTGTTTCGAACATGGCTACTGTTCGTTTCAACACCGTAAAGTAAATTTCTTTTTGAATAGAAGAAAGTTTCGTTAATTCTTTTTGTGTCGGTACTTTTTTTGTGGGAATAATGGCATAGTGTTCTTGTACTTTCGATCCATCAACATAACGCTTGCGTTTGCTTTTATTAGGCTGATCAATAGCGTAGTTTAGTACACTTTGATAGCCTTCCAATCTGTCAAGCAGATAATAGAACTCTGAATCTGTAATATGCCGGCAATCACTTCGAGGATAACTCAGTAATTTAGCCTCATAAAGTGACTGTACATGTTTTAACGTGTCTGAAGGGCTCACTTTATATTTCTTATTGACAAGACTCTGTAAGTCGCTTAAAGAAAATAAATATGGCGACGGCTGTGAGATTCTTTTTGTTTTTACCTCCGTGATCGTACCTGGATTATTAGCTAGTAATAGATGCGTTTGTATCAATTCTTGCAATTCTTTTTTTGTTTGAAATTTTTTAGTATATTTGGCTTTAAAGGTTCCATTTTCAGTAGTTACCATAGCGTGTAATTCATAAAAAGGTTGAGGAACAAACGTGTCAATTTCTTTTTGACGATTATAAATCATATACAAGGTTGGTGTTTGAACACGTCCTACACTAAATACCCCTTCGTTAATACCTTTTTTCTGTAGCGATAACGTATACAGGCGAGATAAATTAATGCCCACTAACCAATCGCTGATTTGTCTAGTTTGTGCTTCAATATAAGCAGAATAAAAGTCTCTCCCTTCTCTTAGAGCATTAAACCCTTTTTGGATTTCATCTGCTTCCAAAGAATTAATCCATAATCGCTTGATTTCTTTATTCTCCACTTTTGCTTGATGGATAATTGATCTCGCAATATTTTCCCCTTCTCGATCGCTATCGGTTGCTATAACAATTTGGTCAGCGTCTTTTAATAACTTTTTTACTACTTGAAATTGCTTGGTTTTTCCTCGGCCTACTTTGAATTTAAATTGTTCTGGGATGATAGGCAATTCTCTCATATCCCATTTTTTCCATTTTTCTTTGTATTCATCAGGAGCAGCCAATTCCACCAGATGCCCAAATCCCCATGTGATAATATCAGTGGATGAGTGCAACACGATATAGCCGTCTTTTTTGGAGTATTTGCCAAATGACTCAGCATAGGCTTGTGCTTGTGAAGGTTTCTCTGCTAAAATAACACGTTTCATACTTTTCACATTCCTTAATTCTCTATTTTAATAAATGATTTTTCCTTCATTTTTTTAGACTTCACTTTACCAACTTGAAAATTCTTTTCTAAGTATATAGTACACTTTTTTTACTTTATTTTTGTAAATTCTATCGACATTTAAAATGAATATCCCTTTTTTCAAAAAAATTGAAAGCAGCTACACTATTTTTTATATAGACCTGTACCAGTTTTTTGAATTGTTCTTTTTTTCTGATTGTGTTACTCTAATTAACAACTAATAAGAAAACGGGGCTGATAAAAATGAAGTTCGAATGGACGACTGATCTTGAATCTATTACATATACGGATGCATTATCCATCCGTAAGAAAGTTTTCGTTGAAGAACAAAAGGTACCAATGGACTTAGAAATTGATGAATTAGAAGATAAGACACTTCATGTTGTGGGCTACTCTAATCACGTTGCAGTTGCTACAGCTCGGATGTATGAAAAATCTCCAAAGACTTATAAAATACAGCGCGTTGCAGTAGACTCAGATTTGCGCGGACAGCAATTAGGCGCTCAATTAATGCACGAAGTAGGACGCTATGCTGCTCAATTGGGTGGAGAAGCTATGGTACTTGATGCACAAGACTATGCTATACCATTTTATGAAAAGATCGGATTCCAAATCACGGACAGTGAAGGTTTTATGGATGCGGGAATTCCCCACCATTCAATGAAAAAAGAACTACACCCATCAGAAATTTAAAGATGACGGGGAATTTTTATATTGTAAAACCACCACAAAGGTCGAGCTACAACAGCTCCACCCTTTGTGGTGGTTTTTAATTAGCGGATCAGAGAAAATTTAAAAAATAAGCGGCAATATTAAAATAAATAAATACACTGGTCAAATCACTTAATGTCGTTATAAACGGACCACTCGCTACTGCCGGATCAAATCCCAACTTATCCATCAATACTGGAATCAGGCTTCCTGCTAGATTGGCGATAGTGATTGCAAACAGCATTGCTACTCCAATAACCAGGCCTAGCACAAAGTTTGATTGCCAAATACCGATCAATAAGAAAACAGTGATTCCGGTCACGAGTCCAGTAATGAGTCCTGAAGAAAGTTCTCCCCAAATCATCCGGCCAATTTTGTTTTGTCGATCTTCTTTTTCAGCCAATCTGCGAACAGCTACAGCCAATGATTGCGTTCCTGCATTCCCTGCAGTCCCAGTAATCAATGAAATAAAAACGGCTAAAATACTTGCTTTGCTGACCATAATCTCATAATTGCTGATAAGCGTTGAAGTTCCCATTCCTAAAAATAATAAGGTCACTAACCATGGCAAGCGTTTAGAAGCTACTATAAAGGGATTTTCTGATTTTTCATCTACGTCTACCCCAGCCAAACCAGAGTAGTCACTGGTTGCTTCTTCATCAATAACATCAATAATATCATCAACCGTGATGATTCCCACTAAGCGATCCACTAAATCGATAACAGGAACCGCTAAGAAGTCATAGTCACGAATAGCGTGTGCTACTTCTTCTTGATGATCTGTTACCGTTACAGATTTCAAGCGGGTTCCCATGACATTTCCAACGAGCTCGTCATCTTTACGTGTAATCAAATCTCTTAAAGAAAGTACTCCAACCAGCTGTCTTTTTGCATTTGTCACATATAAATAATAAATGGTTTCGGCTTCTTCTGCTTGTCGCTTAACCTCTACTAAGGCTTCTTTGATCGTTTGATTTGCTGAAATGGATACAAATTCAGTCGTCATAATCGATCCAGCTGTATTGTCTTCATAAACTAATAAATCACTAATTTCTTCCGCCTCATCAAGAGGCATCAAGTCTAGAAATTCTTTTTGTTGTTTTTGCTCCAGCTGATTTAGAATATCAACGGCGTTATCCGTGTACATCTCACTTAACATATCCGCAGCATATTGGATATTCATTTCTTGCAAATAATCTTCGATAAACTCTTCATCTTCCTCTATGGTATCAAATAAATCCGCCATTTCCTCAGGAGAAAGAAAATTATACATCCGTTTTCTTTCTTCTTCTTCTAAGGATAAATAAAATTGGCCTTGATCATAAGTATGCAGTGAAAGAAAATACCTTCTAAAATTATTGATATCGCCGTCTGCTAAATACTGTTTTAAAAATTGTAATTTATCCTCTAATCTTTCAGGGGTTTCTTTCACTTTGTTTCTTCCTTTCTACGAGGTGATGCCATGAATCTGTTGTAATCTCCAGTTTTGAATATCTTTAGGGTAGTCTGCTATCAGAACAATTCTTTCTTTTAAGAACGGATGATAAAAAGACAGCTCTCGACAATGCAGAGCTTGCCTTTGAACACACTTATTTTCTTTTCCTCCGTATAATGAATCCCCCATCAATGGAAAACCTACTGAACTAAAATGGACTCTAATTTGATGTGTACGTCCTGTATGCAGTTGGATGTCAACTAAAGTATTTTTTTCAAATTCTTCCTTTACCCAATACTCCGTTAAAGCTGGTTTGCCACTTTCATGGACTCTCCGTGTAATAATAGAATCACTTGTACGGGCGATTGGTGCGTCTATATGTCCATGCTGCTTTTTTAAGTGCCCAGATATGATGGCAGTATATTTTTTTATGACTCGTTTATCTCTCAGCTCTTGATCAATCAGTGCATGAGCGTAGCGATGTTTAGCGAAAAACATCAAACCTGATGTATCGCGATCCAACCGTGAAACGATATGAATCACTTTATTCGGGTATTCTTTTTGATTAAAATATCCTTTTACTCGATTAGCCATGGTATCTTTTGGATGGACGTTCGAAGGAATAGAAGCTACTCCTGCTGGTTTATTGACAATCAAAAAGTGATCGTCTTCAAACGCGATATCTATTGGCAGATCCGAGGGTTCGATATTAGGCGTTCCTTCATCATCCGGAACGGTGATTTGTATATGATCATTAAATGACAGCTTATAAATAGACTTTGTTTCTTTCTGATTGACTTCTATTTTGCCGCCTTGAAATTTCACTTGAGCCAACAAGCCTTTAGAAACACCTTGCTGTTTTAAAAAAGTTTTTACTTGCATCGGTTCTTTTTCTTTGTATTGCCAACTAAACATCATACTTTTGTTTCGCTCCTAAAAATCCTGCTTCTACGCGGTTCCAAAAATGGGTATGGCGGTAGCGTGCAAAATGTATTCTTTCTTCAGCCACACGATAAGACAATTCTACGATGTTTTTCTCTGAAGAGGTGAGGTGATCAATCGTTAACACAAATCCTTCAGAAGTTACTGGTTTTAACGTCAACCATTCATCTGTAGGGATAATCATCGGTGAACTTAATGTGCGAAATACGCGATTGTTTATCGAAGCTATTTCTGCGATTTGGATAGCATTGATTCTGGGATGAATAACAGCTCCCCCAACAGATTTATTGTATCCAGTCGATCCTGTAGGTGTTGAAACACACATTCCGTCACCTCTAAAACGTTCAAAAAATTCATCCTTAATATAAACATCACAGACCATCGTACCATCAACACGCTTAATGGCAGATTCATTCAATGCTAAAAAGTGAGAAGGTTCTTTACGGCTTTGGTAAGTTGCGGACACATCTAGTAAAGGATAGCTCACACTTTCACCTTTATCTCTGATCAAACTTTCCACAAGTTCTTTGATTTCAAAGTCTCGCCAATCCGTATAGAACCCTAAGTGTCCAGTATGCACCCCTACAAATCGAACTTGATTCAACATATGGGCATAGCGGTGAAAAGCAGACAACAATGTCCCATCTCCTCCTACTGTTACGACTACATCTGGATTTTTATTGTCTAATTTCAAACCAGCTTTTAAAGCTAATTCACGAAATTGTTTTACTAATGCAACTGATTTTTCACTCTCATTACTTACAATCCCTATATTCACAGTTGACCTCCTTATGTCCAATTATTTTGTGACTGTCGGTGCTTATCCTATAAGAATTTCAGACACATTTTATCGTATTTCTTCTCTGATTTGCGACATCTCTTCATCCAATCTGAATGCTGCTTCAGCTGCTCTTTCAAGACGAGATCTAAGCTCTTCAGGTAAATCATCTTGGTATTTATAGTTTAACGAATGCTCAATAGTCGCCCAAAAATTCATCGCCAACGTTCGAATTTGGATTTCCACTAAGATGTTTTTTTCCCCATCTATCAACTGAACAGGATACTCTATAATAATATGATACGAGCGGTAGCCGCTATCTTTTTTGTGTAAAATATAATCTTTTTCTTCTATAATCGTCATATCTTTTCGTTTTTGAATCAACGCTACTATATCGTGAATATCGTCTACAAATTGGCACATTATACGCAATCCAGCAATGTCTTGCATTTCATTTTCTAAATTTTCAAACGAAATGTTCCGCAATTCCATTTTACCTAAAATACTGTCAACTGGTTTGACCCTGCCAGTGACAAATTCTATTGGATTATGCATATTTTCTGCATGGTATTGTCTCCGCAATCCTCTTAGTTTCACTTTCAACTCTTCTACAGCTTGTGAATAAGGAGATAAAAATTCAGTCCAATTTTCAATCATAGCAACAACCTTCTTTATCGTTCTTGTCTTTTAAGCTTTCATAAGCTTCCAATAATATTAGTTTACCATATTTTGAATTAAAGAAGAAACTTCGCGTAGCCTTATTCTATGTTAAACTAATTTAGATAGCAAAACCTGACTAGAGATATGAAGGAGAGTTTATAATGAGCGAAGAACTAGAAATTGAATTTAAAAATCTATTGACTGAAACTGAATATTTATCTTTACTCCATTCGCTAGGAGCCAAACAATCCGATTTTTTCACTCAAGAAAATTATTATTTTGATACTCCTACTGAGGCATTGAAAACTTTGAATGCCGGACTTAGAATACGGATTTTACCGTTTGCAGCAGAATTGACGTTAAAGACTCCCTATGGACTTCACTTATTGGAAACCACAGATAACTTAACACTCGCTGAAGCTTCTCATCACATCACCAACCACACGATCAAAGCAGATGGAGCTGTAGGAACTAAGCTTTCTGAATTAGGAGTGGGCGTGAACGATCTCTATTGCTTTGGTTCTTTAAAGACTGTCCGATTTGAAAAAAAAGTTCCTGAAGGATTGATCGTCTTGGACAAAAGTTCGTATGTTGGCAAAACTGACTATGAATTGGAGTATGAAGCACCTGATCATGAAAGCGGAATAGCCTTTTTTAATGCCTTTTTAACCAAGAATCACCTTTCGAGAAGAATCGGAAAAAACAAAATAGCTCGTATGAAAGATGCCTTAAATAATTAATTGTCAAAACTTGTGACTTCATCAAAGCATTGGTATATCGGTACTTTACCAATAATTGTGGCAAGTTTGTTACAAGGCTGACAACTTTTTTCAAAAATCAGTTCAGTCAATTACTATTTTTCTTCTATTTTTGATAAAGTGTCTATGTTGCCACAAAGAGTAGGCACAAACAAAAATATAAAATGTAAGGTGAAGATGAATGCTTACTACAAACCAAGTGATTGAATTTTATTTATTTATTAACCCTATGGACAAAGACAGTTTTGAAAACATCCAAAATATATTAACCTTTACAAAAACGAGACAAGAAAAAGTCAAATTGCACATTTTGCCGCTTTTAAATTTACCAAGTTTTAATCACTTTATGTACAAAAACAATCTATCAGAAAAAGATTTGGATATGAGAAATCAATTATTCTCTCAAACTTACGATATGTGTTTAACTTTTATTGCTGCTTCCATGCAAGGCAAGAAAAAAGGACGCAATTTTTTATTGCATTTACAAGAAGCCCTATTTGACCAAAACCGTTCTTATTCTGAACAATTGATTCTAGAAATTGCAGAACAAACAAAAGTCGATATTCCAATGTTCATTGAAGACAAAGCATCTGACTTTGTAAAAGCAACTTTCTCTTCTGATCAAAAAGTTGCTCGTGAAATGAACGTTGAAACTACTCCTTCTTGTGTGATGTTTAATGATTCTATGTATGAATATGGTTTATTATTAGAAAACAAAGTTTCTTACTCATTATTGAATAACTTATATTCTATTGCTCCAAATCAATTGGATACGGTTATTGAAAAAAATATTTTTCCAACATTAAGAGTGTTAAACTAATCCATTATTCCACTAGAACTGTTTCTTGCTATAATTCTTCGCAGACTTTGATTTAGCCAATCGAAGTCTTTTTTTATTCTTCAAAAAAAGGATTGAGACAAGTATCTCAATCCTTTTTAATATCTATTTTAGTTATCATCAGTAAAAAAACTTATTCCTCATTCTTCAGTTCTTTGACTAATGCTTCTAATTCATTTAAGCGTCTTTCAAAGACGTTCATGGCTTTTTGAATGTATTCTTTTTCTGTCATGTCTACGCCGGCTTTTTTCATCACTTCGATCGGGTAATCACTATTTCCGGATTTTAGATAAGTTAAGTATTTATCTAATGCTCCTTCTTCTCCATGAATGATTTTATCTGCTAAAGCTGTAGCTGCAGAGAAACCAGTAGAATATTGGTAAACATAATAATTGTAGTAGAAATGGGGTATTCTAGACCACTCATAAGCAATTTCCGGATCTTTCTCAACTGCAGGTCCATAATAACGAGCATTTAAATCCCCATAATAATTGGTTAAGAATTCTGCCGTTAAAGGTGTCCCCTTTCTGGCTTCTTCATGGATTGTATGTTCGAATTCAGCAAATTGAGTTTGGCGGAAGACAGTTCCTTTAAAACCATCTAAATAATGGTTTAAAATGTAGATACGGTCTTTAGGATCCGTAACAGTTTGAAGTAAATATTCAGTTAAAATATTTTCATTTGTTGTAGAAGCAATCTCTGCTAAGAAAATAGAGTAATCTCCATAAACATACGGTTGGTTATCTCGCGTAAAGTAGCTGTGAGCACTATGTCCTAACTCATGAACTAATGTGTATAAATTGTTTAACGAATCATGCCAGTTCAATAAGATATATGGATTAGTAGTATATGCTCCCGAAGAGTATGCTCCACTACGTTTTCCGCTATTTTCAACAACATCGATCCAACGATTTTTAAAAGCTTCTTCTAATACAGATTTATACTCTTCTCCTAATGGTTGAAGAGCTTTCATCGTTTCTTCTTTGGCTTCTTCATAGCTGTACTTGATTCCAGCTTCACCAGTAATTGGTGTATACATATCGTACATGTGTAATTTATCTAAACCAAGCAACTCTTTTCTAAGAGCCACATAGCGATGCAGTAATGGCAAGTTTTCTCCTACAACTTCCAATAAGTTATCATGTACCGATTCAGGAATATGATTGTTTGCTAAAGCTGATTCACGTGCTGAACCATAATTGTGTACTTTAGCATTGTAGTTGTGGTATTTCACATTAGATCCTAATGTACTCGCAAAAGTATTTTTTAGTCCTTGGTACACTTCATACAATTTTTTAAATGCTTGCTCACGAACAGAACGATTGGTGCTCTCTAACAATTCTCCAAAGACTCCATGAGATAGCTGCACGTCTTCTCCGTTTTCATCTTTGATCACAGGAAATTGGATATCCGCATTGTTTAAGACGCTAAACGTTTTGCTTGAAGCTCCAAAAATTTCACTTGCACCAGCCAATAATGCTTCTTCATTAGCCGATAGAACATGGGCACGATTGTCTGTCATTTGATTGATAAAGTGACGGTATAACTCTAAGTCTTTGTTCTCATCAAAATAACTAGATAATTGAGCTTCAGGCAGCTCCAACACTTCAGGTTCGAACCAAGCCATCGCTTCCCCTGCTTTTGACGCCAATAAAGATGCTGAATCATACATTCCTTGATATTGAGAATCCGCTGTATCTTGATCATTTTTCAAATGCGCATAAACATAAACAGTCTCCAATTGATTAGAAACAGCTAACAAGGTCTCTATAGCTTGTTGAAAAGTTTCAGCATTCTCTTGCAATCTTCCTTTATAACTGGTGATGTTAGCTAGACTGGACTCTACTTGTTGATAAGCTTTTTCAAATTCAGTATCTGTTTGAAAAATAACCGTTAAATCCCACGTTAATTCCTCAGGTATTTCGTTTCTTTTTGGTAATTTGTTTGTCTCACTCATGACATGACCTCCTAAATTTTCATCACTTTTTAATCTTACCATAATTTTCTTATAAATGAAGTCTCATCATTTAATTTTCATCCTTTTTTAGTTTTCATACCATTCGCTTCAAAGTCAGCACTTCTTTTTTTAAATCCATTTTTTCGAAATCTTCTAGTTTTTCTCTTTCATTCCGATAATAATGAGGTGTTCTAAGAATGATCCATTCCGTTGCCGAAAGAGATGCAAGCAATTTATTTTCCACCAAACAAAACAAATACTGATACAGATAAGCTTCTTTGGCATTATCTAGTAGACAAGGAGAATGGAAAAATTCAATTTCTTTTTGGTGTTTCATCTCATCTATTTTCTCCTCAATGTCTTTTTTTGAAAGGACAGCTCCTACCCCTTTTCCTTCAATCCATTCTAATACGATAAATTTCCAAAAATGCGGAATAGTCCTGATCAGTATTTCATTTTTGATTGGCAGATAAACTTCTCGTGGTAAAGAAATAAGAGATTGTCCATGATAATAAATGTATTTTTGAAATTCTACCATTTTTGGATTTTGATAAATGCGACCTTTGACTAAATATTCATGACTTTTGGTAAAGGAAAAATCACTCTCTTTCTGTTTCTTAAACGGATTTAAATATTTTATGGAATCGTCAAATGAGAAAGTTAGTTTATCTAAGGGTATATTCTGCTTTTGATATCGAGGATACTGACCCGGTTGACATAAAGAAATACGAAAGCAGACTTCAATTCCTCTTTTCTCAACATTCAAGCTTACATAATAGAGACCAAGCAACTGTCTGTATCTCAGGAAAAGTTGTTGGAATGGAGTCAATCTTTTTCTCAACTGGAATTTACTGCCTGTAATCCAGATTACTTCATATCCATTCTTCTGGTACCCTTCAGTTCGCTCAATCATTTTTTCCATTGATAGAGAACTGCATTGAAATTCTATTGCAACAGGGTGTTGACTAGTCGGCCAAATCAGTAAATCAGGTCTTTGTTTCAATTCAGGCAAATAGGCTTCTAACTGGCACGGTATATTCTGTTTTTTAAACCAATCATACAACAATTTCTTCCCTGACAAATGTTCTTCAGTTTCTCCTTCTGAAAAAACCGAACAATTATTTTGGGTATAATGCGCAAAATGAGCTTGCATAAGTTTGCCTTTTTTCAAAAAAACAGCTTCACGACAGCCCGGACAAAAAAAAGCTGCTTCTGTTTCTTTTTCCTTTCCTTTTTCGACTTGATCCGCAGTAACGTGACAATTTTTTGCATCCAATGCTACAAACATACCTATACACTCCTTAGTTGCGACTAGTTTATTTCTTATACTATACGCAAAAAAGAAGAATTTTTTTTAAGGTAAAAAAAAATAAGATAAACTAAAGTAGCTTTGTCTTATTTTTCTCTTTATTCTATTTTCTGTTAATTGAAATAGTAGCGCGTTAATTCTAATGCACTTTTTTCCATGATTCTTTTTCCGTACTCTTCCAAAATACTGCTTGTAACAGTTGTATGTTTAGCAAATTCCAGTACCAATGCTAATTCACGATCTGGGTTTTCAACTGGCATCTCTTCTGTAAAAAACACCAATTCTAGATAATAATGATCCTTGTAGAAATAAACATTTGATACACCATTTTCTAAATACAACATTCTAGACAACCCAATAAAATCTTCAAACTCTTCGAATTCAAATACAAACTCTTTGGTTCGTTTGGTAATATCATTTAGATATGAATCAATTTCATCGATCTCTTCAATCTCATCTATCTCATTTTCTAGATTATCACCCGTTATTTTATTTTGAATGTACTGAGCCATATCCTCTCTGCTGAAACCATCAGCAGTTGATAAATCTAAATGGTCAGTCGATGGATTATCCTTACTGATGTATAGTTCCAGACCGCTTCCTTTTGGCAAAACCTGAAAGGTAATGGCATCAGATTCATGGAACTGTTCATCAATATCCACCTCTTCTAAAATACTATAAAAGAAATGTTCAATTTGTTTACGGTTACCTAACAGATCTAAAAATTTAATTCCTCTTGCTTCCAAATCAGAGTGCTCAATTTCTACTCGTATGGTGTCCTCATCAATTCGTTCCATATCCATAGTCTTACACCTACTTTCTATGCAATTCTAAAGAATTGCTGGCTAAAAAGCTCAATTATCTTATAAATTTATTGTATAGTAAAATATCTAAATGTAAAGTCAAAAATCTGAATTCAGCTTTGAATGATATAAAAAGAGCCAGCCCAATTAATTTGGCACCAGCTCTTTAAGTTTTTTAATTCGTTATATCTCACGTAAATTTATGGTAGCTAACAGCACGTATTGATCTTCTTCTTTTGAGTCGATCTATTCAAATGCCTGCAATGATTTGAGCTTTTTGCAATTCTAATGCACGAACTTCTCTTGGTAAGAAACGACGAATTTCATCTTCGTTGTATCCAACTTGCAATCTCTTTTCATCTACCATAATCGGACGACGTAATAAACCTGGATTATCTTGGATAAGATTAAATAATTCTTGTAAAGTCATATCTTCTAAATCCACATTTAACTCTTGGAAAGCTTTTGAACGAGTGGAAATGATTTCTTCTGTACCGTCTTCTGTCATACGTAAAATAGATTTTATTTCTGTAATCGTTAATCCTTCAGAAAAAATATTTCTTTCTACATAAGGAATGTCATTTTCTTCTAACCATGCTCTTGCCTTTCTACATGAAGTGCAGCTGGGTGATGTAAATAATGTAACCATATGTATCTCTCCTTTTGCGTTTCTCTATTTTCTTGGTCTGTTCCTCAATTACTACCTTACAACAAATAGTATAACGAACTAAGTTTCTAAAGTCTACCCTTTTTTGACATCTTTTTGTCAAAAATTGTTTTTTTTTTTGTGTCTTTTTGGTAAAAATAATTCGTCAGTTCACATTTTTCATTAAAAACCCCTTTAGAATAAGAGTTATACTTTATTTATGTATATTTATAATAATTATAAATAAGTATTAATTTCATTTTAAACTGCTTTATAAGTTTGTATTATTCACTTTAGCAATGTGTTAAAATAAAGGCATTGCTGTCACTAATCGGCAATGGATTAGAACATCATTTTAATTTTACGAGGAGACTTATAATGAACTATTATAAACATCCCCCATTTTTTACCTTATTGGTTTTGATCGTTTGTATCCTACTTCAACCAGTCTTTTATAAAACCATTAGTCTATTGTATACCATCAATTTAACATTTTTATTTTCCGCTTTATTTTTATTTATAGGTTTTTTCTTGGCTATGGTTTCTCTGGGAACTTTTGATTCTACGCAGTTATTGTTCCACCACATCTTTAAACGACGTTTATCTGCTTCCTCGTCTCAATCAACCCAACCAAAACCTGCTCACTATTGGTCACAAAAAGTAGGGAAATCTTATTTGTTTCCATTAAATATAGGCTTTACATTGTTTGTTTTATGTATGTTTTTTTTGGCTATCTATTATTTGTTTTAAAATTTCGAATCATAATTCTATCGAGTTTATGAAAATTTTGCGTTTTTACATAACAAAGTCTGTTTTTTTTGTTATGATATTTAAGAAGTATGAAATGCACATATACAGGGAGTGTACAGAATGACAAAAACTATTTTTTCAGGTATCCAGCCTAGTGGAACACCTACCATAGGAAACTATATTGGAGCGATGAGACAGTTTATTCCGTTACAAGAAGAATTCAATTGCTTCTATTGTATCGTTGATGAACATGCCATCACAGTTCCACAAGACCGTCTAAAATTAAGACAACAAACGAAAAGTTTGGCCGCTCTCTATTTAGCTATTGGATTAAATCCAGAAAAAGCGACTATCTTTATTCAATCTGAAGTATCTGCACATGCAGAAGCTGCTTGGATCGTTCAATGCAACACGACAATTGGAGAATTGGAACGTATGACTCAATTTAAAGATAAATCGGCTAAAAACGGAAAAGCTGGTGTATCAGCTGGACTTCTTACCTACCCGCCACTAATGGTAGCAGACATCATATTGTACCAAGCGGAATTGGTGCCTGTAGGAGAAGATCAGAAACAACACTTAGAATTGACTCGTGATTTTGTTCAACGTTTCAATAACCGTTACGGAAACAACAATGAAATCTTAACTTTCCCAGAAGTTCATATTCCTGAAGCAGGCGGCAGAATCATGAGTTTGCAAGAACCCACTAAAAAAATGAGCAAATCAGATGAGAATCAAAAAGGGTTTATTTCTATGCTGGATGAACCAAAAGTGATTCGTAAAAAAATCAAAAGCGCTGTGACGGATTCAAGCGGAATTATTGAATACGATCCAGAAAACAAACCAGGTGTCTCTAATCTGTTGACTATCTTCTCTTCTTTTACAGATGAGCCAGTGGCTTCCATTGTAGAACGTTATGAAGGTGTAGGATATGGACAGTTTAAAGAAGATCTAGGAGAAGCAGTCGTTGCTGTTTTAGAACCCATCCAACAGCGTCACAATGAGTTGTTAACGTCAGAAGAGTTAGATACGGTTCTGGATAAAGGTGCAGAAGCTGCTCGATTTGTTGCCAATAAAACATTGCGCAAAATGAAAAACGCTGTGGGATTAGGCCGCAAAAGATAAATGAATACAAAAAAAACAGTCTGTTTTTTTTGCCAAATCATGGCGTAAAAGAACGGACTGCTTTTTTGCTTAATACATTAAATGAACTAATTCTTCTTTTGTCACATCACCAAAATATTTTTTGATGTCTATATTGTCTAACACTGCCGAAATTTCCTTAGCGTCATATTTAATACCGACTAATTTTTCTTCTACATCAGAAATTTCACCTAGACCAAAGAAGTCTCCATAAATTTTCACTTCTTTGATGACTCCTTTTTCAACGTTTAACTTCACATCTATTGAACCAATAGCAAATCTTTGACCACGTTCGATGTCAAAATCAGGAGATCTTCCATAATTCCATTCCCAATTTCCTGTATATTCTTTTGAGAATTTTTCAATTTTTTTCCAGTCTTTTTCCGTCAATTTGTACTCTTTTGCTTTTTCAACAGAGTCCACATCATAAATATTCAACAACAATTTTTCACGGAATTGTTTTGTATTCATGTACTGATACTCATCCGACATAAACGGTTTGATGTTGGTTACGCGACTTCTAACAGATTTGATTCCTTTAGATTCTAATTTTTCTTTTTTCGGTTTCAATGCTTTTACAACTGCATCAATCTCACTATCAAACATGATGGTTCCATGAGCCGTCATACGTCCGTTTTTAGAATACATCGCATTTCCAGAGAATTTTTGACCATTGATCAGTAAATCATTACGCCCTTTTAATTCTGCACCTTCAACACCAATTTTATGCAATGCGTTGATTACAGGCTCAGTAAACTTGCTGAAATTACGGAAAGAATCTCCGTCATCTTTAGTGATAAAACAAAAAGACAAGTTTCCATAATCATGGTATACAGCTCCACCGCCAGAAAAACGACGGACAACATGAATATTGTTTTGCTCCACATAATCACGGTTTACTTCTTCGTAAGCATTTTGATTTCTACCGATAATAATAGAAGGTTCGTTAATATAGAACAATAGGATTGGTTCGTCTAAATGGACTTCGTTCAATAAATAATATTCAATAGCTAAGTTCAAACGGGGATCTGTCACTTCTACCCCATTGCGTTCGTTTTTAACATAATACACATTGCATTCCTCTTTTCTTTAAGTAACCGCTTGTCTAAAAGCCTCTCCCTTAAAAGTTCTTAAACGAATCATTCGTTTAAATGGTCAGCACTAAATCCTTCTCAGCTAAAATGACTGAATGAGATTCGAACTCTTCCATTGCTTGGGTTTTCAATAGCTCTAAATCTCCATTTTGAGGCAAATGAGTTAAGATCAATTTTTTAACTTGTGCCTGTTTGGCTATTCTCCCTGCTTCAACAGCTGTCATATGCACTCGATGATTTTCCATCCCTCTGAAGAAATTTGTGTCGCATAAAACGACATCGGCTTCAGTTGAAAACGGAATAAAGCTTTCTAAATAGCCTGAATCTGCTGTAAAAACCAATACTTTTCCAGTTTTCACTTCAGTGATCCTAAAAGCAAAACAAGGAACAGGATGCAGTGTTTTCATCGTCTCTACTTCAAATGGTCCCACAGAAAAAGTTTCTCCCTCTTGATAAGGAATTCCTTTAGAGACTCGATCCATTGTTAATCTCTTAAAGTTTTCTTCATCCTCCGTATGTCCATAAATAGGAACAATTGGAGCTCGATTTTCTCCAGTGCCACGTAACTGGCGAGTAAATTGAAAGACTCCTAGATCAGCAATATGATCATAATGATAATGCGAAATCAATACAGCATCGATGTCCATCGGATCTACATGATTTTCTAAAGCAATCAATGATGCACTCCCTGCATCTAACCATAGATGAAAATCCTCAGACTCTACTAAATAAGAAGACGTTCCCTCATTCTTTGAAGGGTATCCTCCCCAATATCCTAATACAGTTAATTTCATACGCAACCTCCTAGTAAAATTATTTTTCAAACAATATAAGCACGAAACATTCATAGAAGTCTTTTATCTCACAATTACTACTTTACAGGATTCAACACTATTTTTAAATAATAAAACACTCAAATACCTCTATTTGAGTGTTTTACAGATACTTTTTATTCTACATTTGTACGTGAGATACAATTTCGTTCTTTTATTGCTTCGACCAATTCGACTCCGATTTCATTTCCTTGTCTAATACATTGGCTAAGACCGTAACCTTCTAACCCATTCCCACCTATTAAGACCCCGGGATACTTTTCCTTTAAAAGAGGTCCAACGATTTCTTTCATATTTTTTTCCAAATCAACAGAGAATTGAGGAATAGCATCCGGCCATCGTTTGATGATACGGTAATTCGGCTTTTGGGTTATTCCAAGCATCATTTCTAAATCGTTTAAGATTTTTTCTTCAATTTCTTTATTGCTGAGTGAAACAATCATGTCTTCACCTTTACGTCCAAAATTGACTGCCAGCAAAACTTCTTTTGAAGAATACAAGGTAGGCCATTTTTTCTTGAGAAATACAATAGAGGAAACAAATGAATCATTCCTTCTAGGAGTGAGTATCCCAAATCCAGCAGGATAATTCTTTATTGCTTCTGGGTCAAAACTAAATACTATGTGTCCTACTGAAGCTGCTTTTATTTGAGAAAAATATTTTTTAAGTTCTTTATCTTTAAACAGCTTGCTGTATTCTGTCGTTGGAGTTGCCACACATATTGCACCAACCCTAACTTCTTCTTTAAGATTTATATTGAGAATATAAGTATTTTCTACTCCCGATTTGATTTCAACTACTTTTTTGCTGTATTGAATATGCGGCTTTAAAATTTCCTCTAATTTATTCGTCAAAACAGAAAGCCCTTGTGCAAAGGTCGCATAGTTTCCAGATTGATCTTGCAACTCCGGATGATCCAACAAGGCTTTTTCAATACTGCCATACTCTTGTTCCAAATCAAAAAGAACTTCATTCGTTGCTCTAACACCCATATCGTCTATATCATTTGCATAAACCTTTGAAAAGAAAGGCTCTAACATTAGTTCGACAATTTCATCGCCTAGTCTTCTTTTCAGGAAACTGCTTACTCCTATATCTTCTTCCAGCTCTTCAGGCTGCATGAAACGATCTTTAAAAGTAGCCATTTTACCGTTAAAAGAAAGCATTTTATTCTTCCAAATATCTTTTTTATTTATCGGTATACCTTTATAAGTAGGGTAAGGATTTTGATGCAACTCGTTATAATAAAACAAATCTTGTTTATCGCCTTCGTTAAAAATAAGCTGGTCTTCTAATCCCAGTTCTTTAACCAGTTCCATTGCTTCTGGATATCGAGTATCAATAGATTCAGCTCCTAAATCTAAGTACTGATTCTCCACTTTCATACTGTAGATCTTACCACCTACTCGAAGAGCACTTTCCAAAATAATCAACTCAAACGGTAAATTTTCAGCTTCAATTTTTTGTTTTATTCGATAAGCAGCTGTAAGACCGGTTATACCTCCGCCAATAACTGCAATCCTTTTTTTTGCTCGCTCCATAATATCTTCACCTGCCGACAACTTGAATTCTTTAACCAATTGATCCTCCTAAGTTTTTCTTAACCAGTACTTCATCAGATGTAGTAAGAAATAAAAGAGTCTTAGCTAAACGATTCTATATTTTTCTTATAGAATTATCTGTGATGACTTTTTAGTCAAACTTAATTTTATTCACTGTATCCCAATCTAATCGTTTAATCACTTCGGTTACTAGTTTGACGGTATTTAAATAATCTTCTTCATGAATGACAGAAGTGTGCGAATGCAAATAGCGTACGGCAACAGTTATCGCCAATGCTGGTATGCCATTACGAGATACGTGCTGGCTGCCTGCATCTGTTCCTCCTCCTGTAATCACAGTCAGTTGATAAGGTATTTCCATTTCTTCTGCTATCCCTATGACAAAATCCCGCAATCCTTTATGTGCAACCATTGATGCATCATACAAAATAATTTGCGGACCTTCACCAAGTTTTGAATCAGCTTCTTTTGGCGTCATCCCCGGGGTATCTCCTGCTGTACCTGTATCCAGTGCAAAGGCGATATCTGGATTCACTAAATGAGTAGCTGTTTTTGCTCCACGCAGCCCCACTTCTTCTTGAACATTTCCGACTCCATAGGCTATATTCGGATGCTCAGATTCTTTTAAATTTTCCAATACCTTTAATGTAACAGCTGTGCCGATCCGGTTGTCCCATGCTTTAGCCAAAATAAATTTCGAATCGTTCAATCTTCTGAATTCAGTATAAGGGGTAATCATATCACCAGGTTTAACTCCCCAAGAAAGAACTTCTTCTTTACTTGAAGCCCCTATATCGATAAACATATCTTGAATATCATAAGCCTTCTCGCGAATTTCTTTGGTTAATACATGTGGTGGTTTACAGCCTGTTACTCCATGGATTACTTTATTTGAAGAAGTAGTGATTTCAACTTGTTGAGCTAACATGACATTTGCCCACCAACCACCTAGTGGCGTAAATTTAATAAAACCAGCTTCTGTTATGGAGGTTACCATAAAGCCAACTTCATCCAAATGGCTCGCAAATAGAACTTTAGGACCATTCTGGTCTCCAATCTTTTTGGCAACGATACTGCCCAACCCATCATATGTAATGTTATCTGCTAGAGGATCGGCATATTTATTAAAAACCTTACGAACTTGTCCTTCGTTTCCAGGAACTCCCTTAGCATCCGTCAGTTCTTTTAAAAAATTGAATTCATCTTTCTCCAAATCTACGACCTCCGTCCATTTTTTAAATAGTCCATCTTATTATATCATGGATTTTTTCCTTTTGGTTAAATACTATTCATTTATGTAGTTTTATTTCCATTCTGTTATCATTCTTTTACAGCACAAAAAAATAATCCAAAAAAGGTCTCTCTTGTTACAGAGAACCACCTTTTTGGATCCATAGTTGTTTTATACTTTTTCGGCTTCTTTCATAGTACTGAAGTTCCCTTTTTCTGCACCATCATTAAGAATACGCTCTACCACTAAAAATAAAATCGGTAAGAGGATGTCGTCTGCATAACCTGCTAGAGGAACAAAGTCAGGTATCAAGTCAATTGGGCTGATAATATAGAGTATGATCCCTATAACTGCCAATTTCTTTTTGCCTTTTACATTAGAATTAAACATCGCCAGACATAGTGACTTGATTTTACCAATCGGTGTTTTTATAGATTTCTTTCTTACTTTCATGATAACATTGTCCTTTGCTCATAGAATTTATAGTAGGCAACAAGAGTGATCGTTGTCTTCTCTACTACATTTTCTAGTATAAAGCTTTTCAACCGATAAACAATCAGACTAAAGGATGAATTTAGCAGACTCGATCATGTGCTCATTCGCCATTGATATCAGCCCATTTATAAGTATATTCTGCGCCGACAGGATGCGAGATGATCCCTTTTACTTTTTCTTTTTGTAAGACAGCTTTATATTCTTGATAAACAGGAGCAATAACCGCTTCTTTCATTAATGCTTCTTCTGCCTGCAGTAATAAATCCCAGCGTTCATTTTCATCTGTCTCGCCGTTTTCTGCCTTTTCGATCAACGAATCATAGTATTCGCTTGAAAACCCAGTTTTATTATTTCCATTGCCAGTTGTAAATAATCCTAAAAAATTGATTGGGTCAGCATAGTCAGCTCCCCATCCTGCTAATTGAATATCGTAGTTTTGTTCTTCATCTGCAACTAAACGGGCATAAAAAGGTTTATTTGAAATCGTGATTTCCAACCCAGGTAAGGCATTCATTAAATTGTTTTGCAAGTAAGCCAATGATTCACGTCCAATTTGCGTATCATCTCCAATAATTTCCAACGAAACACTGTCTACACCTAGTTCTTCTAAACCTGCTTTAAAGTGAGCCGCTGCTTCTTGCATATTATAGGAAAGCAAATGTCCGCTTTCTTTTCTAAAATCTGTCCCGTCTTCAGGATTAAACGCAAATCCTTCTGGTACTAGACCATCAGCCTCGATCGAACCATTTTGCAGCACTTCATCCACAAATCCAGTCTTATCAATGGCTTTAGCGATTGCCTGACGGATATTCTCGTTTGTAAGAGGAGTAGGTTCACCATTCTTTTCTTGATTAAACTTCAAGTAATACACAGATGATGTTGGGATATAGGCTAGCTCAGAATGATTTTTTTCCAACTCAATAAATTCGCCAGTCAACATGATTTGATCTACTAAATCGTTGTTGTATAAATTTATAGCCGTATACGTTTCTTTTATCACATCCACATTAATCGTATTCAAAGGAACAGCATTTTTGTCCCAATATTGTTCGTTCTTTTGATAGATCCAACTTAATCCTGTACCATCCCATTCAGTTAGTGTAAACGGACCATTATACAGTAAGGTTTCACTAGAAGTTGCATAATCATATCCCATCTCCGTAACGAATTGCTCGTTTTGAGGAAAAAAGACAGGAAGTGTCAGCAAGTTACTAAAATAAGTGATCGGTTTTACCAATTGAACTTCCAATGTTTTATCATCTAGAGCTGTTACACCTAGTTCTTCGGGATTTAACTCACCTGCTAAGATCTCACTTGCATTCTGGACGATATCTTCAATCAAATGAGTTCCCAATGCGTTTGTTTCAGGATCGACCAATCGTCGCCATGAAAAAACAAAGTCTTTCGCGGTAACTGGATCGCCATTAGACCAAAGCGCATTTTCTCTTATTGTGAATGTATAAGTCAGTCCATCCTCACTAACTATTGGCTCTTCAGACGCCATACCTAAAACAATTTTGCCTTCTTCAGCTTGACGATACAATCCTTCAAACACATTGTTCATCACATTCCCGCTGACCATATCTCTTTGCAACACCGAATCCATAGTCGGTATCTCAGAAGTCTCTGTCAAATTTAAAACATTCTGACTACTTTGTCTTTCTGTATATTCTTCTGTCAAATAAGGGTTTCCAGCTTCGTTCTGGCAAGCTCCTAAGAAAAATAGTGTCGTTAATAATGCTCCAGCTAATTTTATGGTGTGCTTTTTATGTTTCATTTCTTAATCTCCCTGATTTTTAAAGCCATTTTAGTGTTTCTTCTTATTTGATATTAGCATCAAATTTTTATGCTTACAATGATTTATTGACTAGAACAACCTTTTCATGAAAGAATTCTCTTTTATCAAGTCAAAATTCTTATACAAATTTAGATCTAATAAAAAATAAGCACTACAATATTTGGCGTTGATAAGTAGAAAATACATTTCTTCACCAATGCTAGAAAATGAAGAACAAAAAAAGCACCCTCAATTAAGAAGATGCTTTAAGTATCTATAATTATTTGTTCAATGCTGTTTTAGCTTGTTCAGTCAAAGCAGTGAATGCTGCTGCATCGTGAATAGCGATATCTGATAACATTTTACGGTTGATATCAATACCAGCAACTTTAAGTCCGTGCATCAATGTGCTGTAGCTCATGTTGTTCATACGAGCAGCTGCGTTGATACGAGCGATCCATAATTTACGGAAGTCACGTTTCTTTTGACGACGGTCTCTGTAAGCATATTGGTAAGATTTCATTACTTGTTGGTTAGCTACTTTGAACAAAGTATTTTTTGAACCATAGTAACCTTTTGCTAATTTTAAAACTTTTTTACGGCGTTGGCGCGTAACTGATCCACCTTTTACACGTGGCATAATAATTTCCTCCTCTAAGCAAATTCCTTTAGAAATTGCTTAACAAAATTGTAAGTTAGTTGTTTTTCTTTCGACTGAAAAACATAGTCTCTTTAAAAAAAGAATTATTTCATTTGTGAAACCATTTGACGAATACGTTTGAAATCGCCTTTTGAAACCATTGCTGATTTACGTAATTTACGTTTTTGTTTCTTAGTTTTGTGAGCAAACATATGGCTCGTTTTTGCGTGATGACGTTTTAAACCGCCATTACCTGTTCTTTTGAACCGTTTTGCAGAACCACGGTGTGTTTTTTGTTTTGGCATGTGTATATCCTCCTAAAATCTTCTTACTTTTCTGTAGTTTTTGGTGCCACCATCATAAACATGCTGCGGCCTTCCATTTTAGCTGCTGTCTCAAGAACAGCGATATCAGCTACTTCTTTATAGAAACGGTCAAGAACTTCTTTACCGATTTCTTTATGTGTAATAGCACGTCCTTTGAAACGGATAGAAGCTTTTACTTTATCCCCTTTTTCTAAGAACTTGCGTGCGTTACGAAGTTTCGTGTTAAAGTCACCAATATCGATTGTTGGACTCAAACGAACTTCTTTTACACTGATTGTTTTTTGATTCTTACGAGCTTCGCGTTCTCTTTTTTGTTGTTCGTATTGGTATTTACCATGATCCATGATACGAGCAACAGGTGGTTTCGCGTTTGGAGACACTAAAACTAAATCTAGGTTTGCGTCTTCGGCAATCTTTAATGCTTCACTTTTTGACTTCACACCAATTTGTTCACCATCACTACCGATAACTCGCAATTCGCGTGCACGAATGCCGTCATTTACCATACTATCTTTTGCTATGGTCATTCACCTCCGTAAAATTTGAGAGAAAGATCAGCAGAAAAATAGACGAGTTCATCATGAACCCGCCTATAAATAAATACGTACTTACGCCGTGCGTAAGACATCTTCGTTTATATCCAGCCCAGAGACTTTACGTCAGCTAAGGCGAGAAGCGGGTGCTCCTGCTTTGTTTTCTCAACTTCTATATCTTACCATTTTCTCAGTTTCTTGTCAACAAGTTATTATTCTTTTTTGAAAGCACCTGTTCCGCTTCATGTTTGACTTTTTGCATGAAACGGATGGTATCTTCCTCAAATGGATGACGAATACCGCAACCCGGCGACAAGATTAAGTTTTTGCCTTCCGACTCTAGAATACTGCAGTAAATCTGATGACGCGATTCGTTGCGATTATTGTGAGTGATGTCCATTCGCGCAATACCGCCTAACACGCATTTTTGCGTAAAGTCGATACCTTCTTGTACAGCAGGAAGAGTTTCCCAAGCATGCAAGTTAAAGACTTCTACTGGGTAATCTTTCAATACATCAAACATAATATTCTCTCCATGAGCATGAAGGGCGTTGAACCAACCGTCTTTAGCTCCTTCCAGAACCTTTAAATCATAAGGAACACCATATTGCTTATATACCGCTTCAGACAATTTGTCATAAGAGCTCATTTGACTGGCTAAATAAATGCCTGCTGCCCCCATTTCAACAGCTCTTTCTGCTAACTTTGCAGTCGCTGCCGTAATTTTTTCTAGCGCTTGATGGATCAAACCATCTTGGTCTTGTTTTAAATAGTCGCTGATTTTACCTTGCGCTAATTTGTCAGCGGTTGTCAATGGACTGAAAATAGTCATGACAACTGGAGCTTCACCATTCATTTTTTCTACTAATTTTTCCAAATGATCTAGTTCACGTTTTAAAACTCCTTCGTCAATAGACAATTCAGGTATTTTACTCCAATCGCTGTAGCAACGAACAGGAGTTTCAATCACTTCCGCCACTCCACCTTCAGCTACCTCAGAAAAATCAATAGTCGTACCATAATCTTCTACGGCATACATGCCATTGTTCATTGTTTTGATAAAATCTAAGTTGTACTCTTTATATAGTTGATAAGTGGCTTCGGCAATTTTCTCCGGGTCTCGATCAATTTTTGGCATATGTGTCCAAAACGAAAAAGGTACTTCAGGAAGCTGCTCCCCTTTAATTGCTTGTTGAATTTTTTCTACTTTATGCACTACTGCTGCCCCTTTCTGCTTAACGCGCTCTTCCTACCTGTAACCGTTTCTCGATACGGTTGAAAACAACTAATAACACGCCGCATATGAGCCAATACACGAGAGCGGCTGCAACATATGATTCCAAATAACGTGAACTTAATGCAGCTGCGTAACGCGATTGCGCCATAATGTCTACAGCTACTACAGTAAAAGCCAATGATAGAGCTTTAATGATTTTTAAAAAAGCATTTAAGAACATCGGCAATGCTACTGCCAAAGCTTGTGGCACGATAACTCTTTTTAAATTTTGCTGCCGTGTAAAACCTATCGACATTCCGGCTTCAATTTGCATGGGGTCAATAGACTGGAATGCCCCACGGATGTTCTCGGATTCAATAGCAGCCTCTAAAAAGACGTACGTAAACAACACTATAATCAGACTGGGGAATTCGTGTGGTTCCATCTGAATCCCTGCATAGCCTAATAAAGTACTTATCCCATCCGGCAAACTGGCGTTGATCACAAATAAATGCACAATCAACGGTACTCCACGCGTATAGGAAATAAATACATTGATGATTTGAGTCAACACCGGCACACGTTTCATCTTCACGAAAGCCAATATCCCACCAAATACAATTCCTAAGACCAATATGATGAACGCGATGAACATTGTACGAGGGACTACTCGAAAGACAATGAAGATGGTTTCAATCATAGTTTGGACATCAAAATTCATAAAAGTCCCTCCTTAACGCACAAATTTTCTAGTTTTCTTTTCTAATAGACGCATGACTTGCTCCAAAACAACCGATAAAGCCCAATAAATCAGTGCTACTGCTACGTACACTTCCAGTTGGTAAACACCCAGCGTATTGGCGATGATAATGTCTGCTTGCCCCATAATATCCACCAATCCGATGAGAAACAATAAAGACGTATCCTTTAGTAAATCAATCAATGCGTTCCCCAAACTTGGTAATGCAATCGGCAGTACCTGCGGAAAAATAATCCGTGTCAGTTTTTGCCAATTGGTCATTCCGACACTGATAGCTGCTTCATGTTGAGCTTTGGGTATAGCCAAATAACTTGGGCGCAAAATTTCAGAAACAAATGCGCCATTATAAAGAACTAATGCAACAATAGAAAAAGTGACTCTGCTGATAACATTGATGTTGATTCCAATGCTCGCAAATAAAACTGGCAAACCATAATACACAATAAAAATGTGAATCAACCCAGGTGTACTTCTCATAAATGATGTATACATATTCAGCAATTGACTGATAACAGGCATCTTTTTAATCCGCAATGCTGTCACAACTACTGCCAATAAAAAGCCTAAAACAGCTGTCACGCTAACAATGTAAATAGTTAATGGTAATGTTTCGATTAATGACGGGAAAATATTCGTGATGAATTCCAGATCCATCGTATCCCTCCTCGTTAGGAAAAATTCTATGGTGATTTCAGCGTACAAACTATAATACCTCCTTTGTTGACTAACAAATGGAGGCATTATAGGATGCATTTACTTAATAAAGGTCTTATCTTATTCTGTAATTTCGTATTGGAACATATCTTCTCCGTACCATTTTTCAGATAGAGCAGCTAATTCTCCATTTTCACGAAGTTCGCTGATTGCTTTATCCAACTCTGTTTTTAACTCTGCTTGATCTTGAGCCATCATCAAGTAAGTTGGATTGACTTGAACGGGTTCTTCTACATGCGATACATTTAAATTCAATTCTGTAATGATCTCTTCTGCTCCAAGATTAGACGGCATAACTACAGCGTCAGAAACTCCATCATTCAACGCTTGGAATCTTTGTGCAAAGTTGCCACTTTCACCTAATTGGATGTCAATTTGAGCCTCTGGATGAGCTTCGTTGTAGTCTGTCAGCAAATTAAAAATCCCACCATTAGGAGTGACCGGATGAACGGTTTTTCCTACTAAGTCATCCAGTGTTTGGATTGAATCATCATCGGCTCTTGTATAGATTCGAATAATACTGACTCCCGTATACTCGTCAGGGAAAAGATACATTTCTTCTCTCTCTGGATTTTTAAATAATCCTCCACCAATAAATGCATATTTCCCTGTATCCACACCAACTTGTGCTGCTTCCGCGTCTACACTTTCGATGTTAAATTCATAAGAATCAATAGCTTCATCAAGCATATTGATCAATTCTACTTCATAACCGTCTAATTCTCCACTTTCATTTGTAAAACTCAAAGGATTAGAAGCATTTTCAACCGCTACCGTAACTGTTGTCGCACTTCCATCAGCTGGTGATTCATTACCAGTATCTTCGTTTCCGCATGCTGCTAAGACTAATGCGGTAGACATAATCGCTAAACCTGTTAATTTTTTAAACATCTTGTCCACTCCTTTTTTAATGAATGATTCTGTTACACCTGTTCAGAAAAGGGGTTTTCCAATTCTTGAACAAATTGTTTAGTTCTCTCTTCTGTCGGATGGCTGAAAATTTTCTCTGGTGGTCCTTCTTCTACAACATAGCCGTTTTCCATAAAGACAACATGATTGGACACATACTTGGCAAAGTCCATTTCATGAGTAGCAATTACCATAGTCATACCTGTCTTGGCTACTTTCTGCAACACTTTTAAAACCTCTAGAGATCTTTCAGGGTCTAATGAGGAAGTTGGTTCGTCCAGCAGCATAACTTTTGGATGCAATGCCATGGCTCGAGCAATTCCGATCCGCTGCTGCTGTCCTCCAGAAAGTTCGACTGGATATTGATCTACTTTATCGAGTAAGCCTACACGTTCAATTTCCTGACGTGCAATTTTTTTAGCTTCTTCTTTCGACTTCTTCTGAACCACTACGAGCCCTTCCATCACATTTTCCAATATCGTTTTGTTGCGAAACAAGTTGTAATTTTGGAAAACCATGGCCGTTTGTCTTCTCATTTGAATGATATCTTTTTCCGACACTTGCTCATTATCAATGGTCAACTCATCAATTGTAATAGACCCTTTATCTGCTTTTTCTAAAAAATTGATGGTTCGCAATAGTGTGGTTTTCCCCGTTCCGCTTGGTCCGATTAAAGCGACTACTTCACCTGATTTAATCTCAAGGTCGATGCCTTTTAACACTTTGTTTCCATCAAATGATTTCTCAATGCCTCTCAGATTGATCATGCATTTCCTCCTAAAATCCCAGTTTTATGGGTGCCTATTTCTACTGTTGATCCAAAAAAGACCTAAACTAAGTGATAAAAAAAAACGCCAAGCACTCTTCGTTGTGCAAGGACGATTTATTTACGCTGTTCCACCTTGGTTTTCAGTTAGTTTTTTTCCAACCGAATGAGTATTGTCTCCAATACCCCAGCACAATAACGGATGCTATGACCGTGCCGATCTAAGGTTTTCCCCTCTCAATCAACCAGTTCAAAGGTGCACTTCAATATAAAAGGGGTTATCTGCTCTCAGCATCTCAGATTTTCTGTACACGTCTTTTATATTTACTTTCCTTCTCGTCACTTTATTTATTCAATTTCCGAACCATCATTTGTCTACACAATTTTTGATCAGCACTACCTATTTAAAATAGTTTAGCAAGTTTCATAATGCAAAAGCAATACTAAACTCCTTCTAAAAAGTAAGTTAATTATTTCACTTACTTTTCTTATAGCTGCTTCTTAACTATCTTATAGTTGAAAAATGAGCTCTTCATCTTCTAGCATTGGTAAAGAAATTTCCTCCGACCTATGAGGTTCCTTATGGAAAGCCATGGGAGGTAGCGACCTCAAAAAGTTAGAGTAAAAATCTAGTTTTTTGGTGGGCATTTTTTTTACGGCAAAGTATAGTGAAGTGAAGATAGGATTTGAACATCAAGAGTAAACTTGCCTTGATGAAGAATGAGGTTTGAACATCAAGGGTAAAACTGCCTTGATGAAGAATGCGGTTTGAACATCAAGCGTAAGCTGAGCTTGATGAAGAATGAGGTTTAAACATCAAGGGTAAATTCGCCTTGATGAAGAATGAGGTTTGAACATCAAGGGTAAAACTGCCTTGATGAAGAATGAGGTTTAAACATCAAGGGTAAATTCGCCTTGATGAAGAATGAGGTTTAAACATCAAGAGTAAAACTGTCTTGATGAAGAATGCGGTTTGAACATCAAGGGTAAGCTGAGTTTGATGAAGAATGAGGTTTAAACATCAAGGGTAAATTCGCCTTGATGAAGAATGCGGTTTGAACATCAAGAGTAAACTCGCCTTGATGAAGAATGAGGTTTGAACATCAAGGGTAAAACTGTCTTGATGAAGAATGAGGTTTAAACATCAAGGGTAAATTCGCCTTGATGAAGAATGAGGTTTGAACATCAAGGGTAAAACTGTCTTGATGAAGAATGAGGTTTAAACATCAAGGGTAAATTCGCCTTGATGAAGAATTAGGTTTGAACATCAAGAGTAAATTCGCCTTGATGAAGAATAAGGTATGAACATCAAGAGTAAAACTCGCCTTGATGAAGAAATGGGTTTGAACATCAAGGGTAAAACTGTCTTGATGAAGAATGAGGTTTAAACATCAAGGGTAAATTCGCCTTGATAAAGAATAACCTAAGCAGTCCCATATCCCTCCAGGAATTTCTAAGAATGAGTTTCTAAAAGATTCTATTTAAAAAGACAGTAGTTTTTACTTACCAACGTCAAATGTTGTAGAATCGAAAAATGGAAAAAGAAGTTCTTGAAAAAACTCCAAGAACTTCTTTTTCCATTTTCTATCTATATAACTTATTTTGTCTGTTTCCCAAATGTTTTGATTTCATCATTTACCATTTGTAAGAAAGCTTCCAGACTTTGAACATGAGTTTCTTTATTTCCGTATCTGCGAATAGTTACAGATTCGTCTTTTACTTCATTATCTCCTACAACGATTTGGTAAGGGATTTTTTGTGTTTGTGACGCACGGATCTTGTAACCCATTTTTTCGTTGCGATCATCCAACTCTACTCTCATGCCTAATTGTTGCATACGTTCTTTGATTTCAGAAGCATATCCTGTATGCAAGTCTAAGTTTACAGGAATAATTGTTGCTTGTACTGGCGCTAACCATGTCGGAAAAGCTCCTTTGTATTCTTCAATCAAGTAAGCAACAAAACGTTCCATTGTAGATACGATTCCACGGTGGATAACAACTGGACGGTGGTTATTTTCGCCATCTTCCCCAACATAAGTTAAGTCAAAACGTTCTGGAAGCAAGAAGTCTAATTGGATCGTTGAAAGAGTTTCTTCGATTCCGATAGCTGTTTTTACTAAAACATCTAATTTAGGACCGTAAAATGCTGCTTCTCCTTCTGCTTCGAAGTAATCCAGTTCCATATCATCCATAGCGGCTTTAAGCATTGTTTGAGCTCTGTTCCACATCTCATCATCATCAAAATATTTATCTGTATTATTAGGATCACGGTAACTTAACCGGAAACGGAAATCAGTGATCTCAAAGTCATCATATACAGCCAACATCAATTCTAAAGTGCGTTTGAATTCGTCTTGGATTTGATCAGGACGTACAAATGTATGTCCATCATTCAATGTCATTTCACGTACACGTTGCAATCCTGATAAAGCTCCACTCTTTTCATAGCGGTGCATTTGACCAAGTTCAGCAATACGGATCGGTAACTCACGGTAACTATGAATATCATTTTTGTATACCATCATGTGGTGTGGACAGTTCATTGGACGCAAGACAAGCATTTCTCCATCACCCATGTCCATTGGCGGGAACATGTCTTCATGGTAGTGATCCCAGTGCCCTGAAGTTTTGTACAAATTCACATCAGCCATAATAGGTGTGTAAACGTGTTGATAGCCTAAGCTGATCTCACGGTCAGTGATGTAGCGTTCAATCGTACGACGGATGGTCGCACCTTTTGGCAACCAGAAAGGAAGTCCTGATCCAACTTCTGGGGAAATCATAAACAAGTCTAATTCTTTCCCTAATTTACGGTGGTCACGTTGTTTCGCTTCTTCGCGCATTTGTAAAAATTCTTTCAAATCTTTTTTATCAATGAATGCTGTTCCGTAAATCCGTTGCATCATTTTATTATCAGAGTTTCCTCTCCAATAGGCTCCCGCAAGTGACAATAATTTAAAGACTTGAATACGACCAGTTGAAGGAACATGAACTCCGCGACACAAGTCAACAAAATCGCCTTGGTCATAAACTGTAATCACATCATCTTCAGGAAGTGCTGTAATCAATTCTACTTTATAAGGATCATCTCTAAACAAGTCCAAAGCTTCTTCGCGTGAAACTTGTTTGCGCACGATTGGGTTGTTTTCTTTCACGATTTTCATCATTTCAGCTTCGATTTTTGGCAAATCTTCTTCTGTGATGGCTTGTTCCGTATCTGTATCATAATAAAAACCTGTAGAAATAGCTGGACCCACACCAAATTTAATATCTGGGTATAAGCGACGCAATGCGTTTGCCATCAAATGAGCTGTTGAGTGACGCAAAATTTGTAATGCATCTTCGTGATCTGGTGTCACGATCTCAATATTTCCATTTACTTCCAAAGGACGTTTGTAGTCTACTAACTCCCCATTGAATTTCCCAGCTAAGCCTTTTTTAGAAAGACTCTTGCTGATACTTGCCGCGATTTCTTCTGTTGTTACACCTGATTCAAACTCTTTTACTGCTCCATCAGGGAATGTTACTTTAATACTGTCTGACATGATAATTCCTCCAATAAATAAATTTAAGTACATTAAAAATATCAAAAAAAACAAAAAGCCCCATTTATGATCGAAAAAGGATCATAAATGGGACGTCAAATTACGTGGTTCCACCCAAGTTCAGCACACAACTAATCTGTGCTCTCTGGGCTATATAACGTTAGCTAAACGGCATGATGCTACTATAAGTTCACATCTGCTCTCGAAAGTGGTCAATACAAGTCCATTTTAGGAAATTCTCAGCAATCTTTCCCTCTCTTTAAAACGTGCCGCTTCTATTGGTGTCTTTCTCAAAGATTTTTATATCATAACTATTAAAACACGTTTATCGTTTTGGTGCAAGTTTTTTCAACATTTTATTCTTCATATATCGTTCGAACGTGATAATGTCCTAAGTAGGTCGAAACATAAAATGTCCCAAAATGATAAAATAAAATCATGAAAAGGATACTACTAACGATGAATGAAGATAAGAAATATAAAGTAATAAAAGCTGTGGCAGAAAAAAGAAAGGAAAAAAAGAGAGCTTGTGTTGAACTTGGGCTCTCGATGAGGCAAGTCAACAGATTAATTCAAGACTATCAAGAAGGAGGAAAAGCTATTTTTTCACACGGTAATAGAGGAAAAATAGCTAAGCACGCCGTGCCAAAGGAAACAAAAAAACAAGTGATTGAGCTCTATCAAAGTTTTAAGATAAAGCCTAATGTGAAGCATTTTACTGAAATTTTAAAGGAGGTTCATGACATCTGTTACACCGATACGACCATTCGTCATATTTTATATCAAGCTGATATTCTATCCCCTAAAACTCAAAGAAAAACACGTAAGAAAATAAAGGCTCGAATCAAATCTAAATCAATGAAAGGTAAAAAAGAGTCTGATAACCCACTGGTTCCAAGAGCCGAAGATCAAATGGAGTTACCCGAAAAAAGTCACCCTAGCCGTCCTAGAAAGAAATATCAGGGGGAGCTTATTCAAATGGATGCCAGCTCCTATAACTGGTTTGG